>JAGOGU010000025.1 GCA_017996515.1 Allobrachymonas sp. | reverse complement strand
CCGAAGAATGTGCGCGCCAGGCGATTGAAAACGACGTGCACGCCATTGGCATCAGCACCTTGGCGGCGGGGCATAAAACACTGGTGCCCGCGATCGTCAAGGCGTTGAAAGAGCAGGGCGCAGACGACATCGTGGTGTTTGTGGGCGGTGTGATTCCGCGGCAAGACTACGACTTTCTGTACGAAGCTGGTGTCAAAGGCATCTACGGTCCGGGCACGCCCATTCCGGCCTGCGCCAAGGATGTGCTGGAACAAATCAGCAAAGCTGTTGGCGCCTAATGATCGCGGGAGATGACATCGTTCATGGCACTGGCGCGCGCCAGCGTCGTGCCGTGGCGAAAACCATCACGCTGCTGGAATCCACCCGCGCCGACCACCGTGCGCAGGGCGATGAATTGCTGACGGCCTTGCTGCCCCACACAGGCCGCGCCCTGCGCCTGGGCATTAGTGGCGTGCCGGGCGTGGGCAAAAGCACGTTCATTGAATCGCTGGGGCTGTACCTGATCGGCAAAGGCCATCGGGTAGCGGTGTTGGCGGTCGACCCCTCATCTACCGTATCAGGCGGTTCCATTCTGGGTGATAAAACGCGCATGGAGCGCCTGTCTGCCGAAGAGGCAGCTTACATCCGTCCCAGCCCCAGTGGCGGCGCGCTGGGCGGTGTGGCCGACAAAACCCGCGAGGCCATGCTGGTGTGCGAAGCCGCAGGCTACGACGTAGTGCTGATCGAAACAGTGGGTGTGGGCCAAAGCGAAACCGCCGTGCACGGCATGTCTGATCTGTTCGTGCTGCTGCAATTGCCCAATGCGGGCGATGACCTGCAAGCCATCAAAAAAGGCGTGATGGAGCTGGCCGATTTGGTCGTGGTCAACAAGGCCGATCTGGACCATGTGGCAGCTACCCGTGCACGGGCGCAAATCCAGTCGGCTTTGCGCCTGTTGGGCATGCATGGCCACGCGCAAACAGCAGAAGAAATATGGCAGCCGCAGGTGTTGCAAATCAGCGGGCTGAAAGGAGAAGGGCTGGATGCGTTTTGGGAGGCCGTGAGCCAGTACTTTCATATCCAGCGGGCCAATGGGCGCTTGGCCGAGCGGCGCCAGCAGCAGTCGTTGGCTTGGATGTGGGAACGTATCGACTCCGGCTTGCGACAGGCTTTCCGCGCGCATCCCGCCGTGCGCGGCGCTTTGCCAGCCTTGCAGCAACAGGTGCAGCACAATCAGGTGGCGGCCTCTACCGCTGCGCGCCAGTTGTTGCAGCAGTTTGGCCTGGGCCATCAGGCAGAGGCCCATATTTCCACGGAAAACGAGACAAAATAAAGGTGTCATCGACCATTCACGAGCCATCAACCAACGAATTACCGAGCAAAGAATAATCAACCCCGCATGCGTCAGTATGCATTTATGACCTGAAAGACCATGAAGCACATCATTGAACAACTCGAACAGAAACGCGCTGCAGCCCGCCTGGGCGGTGGCCAGAAGCGCATTGACGCGCAGCACGCCAAGGGACGCCTGACGGCGCGCGAGCGTATCGACGTATTGCTTGACGGCGGCAGCTTTGAAGAATGGGACATGTTTGTGGAGCACCGCTGCACCGACTTTGGCATGGCCGAAAACCACATTCCGGGCGACGGCGTCGTGACTGGCTACGGCACCATCAACGGGCGGCTGGTCTTCGTGTTCAGCCAGGACTTCACCGTGTTTGGCGGCGCCCTGTCCGAAGCGCATGCCGAAAAAATCTGCAAGCTCATGGATCAGGCCATGAAAGTGGGCGCACCCGTGATCGGCCTGAACGACTCTGGCGGTGCGCGCATTCAGGAGGGTGTGGCGTCGCTCGCGGGCTATGCCGAAGTGTTCCAGCGCAACGTCATGGCCAGCGGCGTGATTCCGCAAATCAGCATGATCATGGGGCCGTGTGCGGGCGGCGCGGTGTACTCGCCCGCCATGACGGATTTCATCTTCATGGTCAAAGACAGTTCCTACATGTTCGTGACCGGCCCAGAAGTGGTCAAAACCGTGACGCACGAAACGGTGACTGCGCAAGAATTGGGCGGCGCGATCACGCACTCCACCAAGAGCGGTGTGGCCGATCTGGCCTTTGAAAACGACGTGGAAGCCTTGCTGATGCTGCGTCGCCTGTTCAACTACATCCCCGCCAACAACCGCGAAAAAGCGCCGTATCGCCCCACACAAGATCCATCGACCCGTGCCGATATGACCTTGGACACGCTGGTACCCGACAGCCCGAACAAACCGTACGACATGAAAGAGCTCATCGGCAAAACGGTGGACGATGCGGAGTTTTTCGAGCTGCAAGCCGACTATGCCGCCAACATCATCATCGGCTTTGCCCGCATGGACGGCAACGTGGTGGGCATCGTCGCCAACCAGCCGCTGGTGCTGGCGGGCTGCCTGGATATCAAGAGCAGCATCAAGGCCGCGCGCTTCGTGCGCTTCTGCGATGCGTTCAACATCCCTGTCATCACCTTTGTGGATGTGCCCGGATTCATGCCCGGTACCGCACAAGAATATGGCGGCATCATCAAGCACGGCGCCAAGCTGCTGTACGCCTACGCCGAGTGCACCGTGCCCAAAATCACGGTCATTACCCGCAAAGCCTATGGCGGCGCGTATGACGTGATGAGTTCCAAACACTTGCGTGGCGACGTGAACCTGGCTTGGCCCAATGCCGAAATTGCCGTCATGGGCGCCAAAGGCGCGGTAGAAATTATTTTCCGCCAAGACAAAGACAACCCCGAAAAACTGGCCGCCCGCGAGGCCGAATACAAAGAGCGTTTTGCCAACCCCTTCGTGGCGGGCGCGCGCGGCTTTATCGACGACGTGATCCAGCCGCACGAAACGCGCAAACGCATCTGCCGCAGCTTGGCCATGCTCAAAGACAAGAAGCTGGAAAACCCGTGGCGCAAACACGGCAATATTCCGCTGTAACGCTGTAAAGATGACTGCCATGCCGAAGGCGCTGCGAGCCGATCAAGCTGTTCGCTTAACCGACATTCCCAATGTCGGTTCGGCGATTGCTGCTGATTTACGGTGCTTGGGCATTGATACTCCGCAAGATGTGCGTGGAATGAATCCCGTCGCTGCGTATGAAGACCTGTGCCAGGGAACAGGGCAGCGCCATGATCCGTGTGTATTGGATGTGTTCATGGCCGCACACGACTTCATGAACGGTGGCGCTCCTCGCCCTTGGTGGACGTTCACCGCACAGCGCAAAGCGGTATGGCAGACAGCTGGAAACAGAAAAACAATTTGATTGATTAAGGAAATTTCATCATGTTCAAAAAGATCCTCATCGCCAACCGTGGCGAAATCGCCTGCCGAGTGATTGCCACGGCCAAGAAAATGGGCATTGCCACTGTGGCGGTTTACTCCGAGGCGGATGCCGATGCCCGCCATGTGCAAATGGCCGATGAAGCTGTTTTGCTGGGCCCAGCGCCGTCACGCGAGTCGTACCTGGTGGCCGACAAAATCATTGCTGCGGCCAAGCAAACGGGCGCTGAAGCCATCCACCCCGGTTATGGTTTTTTGGCCGAAAACGAAGGCTTTGCCAAGCGCGTGGAAGAAGAGGGCCTGGTCTTTATCGGCCCCAAGCACGCATCCATTGCTGCCATGGGCGACAAAATCGCCTCCAAAAAACTGGCGTTGCAAGCCAAGGTCAGTACCATCCCAGGTTATAACGATCCGATCGATTCGGCCGATCAGGCCGTGCGCATTGCCAAAGACATTGGCTACCCCGTCATGATCAAAGCCAGCGCGGGCGGCGGCGGCAAGGGTTTGCGCGTGGCCTTCAACGACAAAGAGGCGGCCGAAGGCTTCGAGTCTTGCCGCAACGAGGCGCGCAACAGCTTTGGCGACGATCGCGTGTTCATCGAAAAATTTGTCGAGCAGCCGCGCCACATCGAAATTCAGGTGTTGGGCGATGCGTTTGGCAACGTGATTTACCTCAACGAGCGCGAGTGCTCCATCCAGCGCCGCCACCAAAAAATCATTGAAGAGGCGCCCTCGCCTTTCATCAGCGAAGCCACCCGCAAAGCCATGGGCGAGCAGGCTGTGGCGCTGGCCAAAGCCGTGAATTATCAAAATGCGGGCACGGTCGAATTCGTGGTGGGCAAGAATCAGGACTTTTACTTTCTGGAAATGAACACCCGCTTACAAGTTGAGCACCCGATCACCGAGTGCATCACGGGGCTGGACTTGGTGGAACTGCAATTGCGCGTGGCCGCTGGCGAAAAATTGCCGCTGACGCAAGACCAGGTGCAGCGCAACGGTTGGGCGATCGAGTGCCGTATCAATGCCGAAGACCCCTTCCGCAACTTCTTGCCCTCCACGGGGCGCTTGGTGCGTTTCAGCCCGTCGGAAGCCACCATGTGGCAAGCCAATACGCAAGACCTGAATGGCGTGCGCATCGACACCGGCGTGCAAGACGGTGGTGAAATCTCGATGTTTTATGATCCGATGATTGCCAAACTCATCGTGCATGGCAAAGATCGGGCAGACGCCATTGCCAAAGCGCGCGAGGCGCTCAACGGCTTCATCGTGCGTGGCGTGCAAAGCAATATTCCGTTTCATGCGGCTTTGCTGGCACACCCCAAATTCATCAGCGGAGATTTCAGCACCAGTTTCATCGCCGATCACTATGCGCAGGGCTTCCACGCCGAAGACGTGCCGCACGAAGATCCTTATTTCTTGCAGGCGCTGGCTGCGCGGTTGCACATGTGGTACCGCAACCGGGCGCAAGGTTTGCAAGGCCAATTCTGGGAAGGCAACAAACGCCTGCCTGCGCGTAAATTTACTGTGTGCGTGCTGGGCAAGGAAGGCAACAACACCTATACGGATGTGAGCTTGGGCGAAGTGGAACTGGGCCAGCCAACTGCAGTAACGGTGCATGCACCGGAAGGCGATCGTTGTTACAGTCTGCTGGCTGGGCATATGCTGGGCGATGCGCGCATCACGGGTTTTGTCAATGACAAGCCCTTTACTGTGCAAATGGAGCGCGGCATGGGCAAAAATCCGTTGGTCACGCGCGTGATCCACAACGGCACTCAACTGGATGCCATTGTGATGAGTCCGCGCACAGCCGCGCTGCACAAGCTCATGCCGTACAAGGCACCGCCAGATATGAGCAAATTCGTGCTCTCGCCCATGCCGGGCCTGCTGGTGCAGGTGGCCGTCAAACAGGGGCAGGAAGTCAAGGCCGGCGAGCGTGTGGCCGTGATTGAAGCTATGAAGATGGAGAACGTGCTGTTTGCCAGTGCGGACGGCGTGGTCAAAGCCATCCGGGCAGAGCAGGGCGCCAGCCTGGCGGTCGATCAGCCGATCATCGAGTTTGAATAAATGCCCACTTGATGGGCGTGCACCACGCTGTATGCGCAACTCTCGCCTGATCGGTTGGTGTTGCGCAACACGCGAACCGGCGCACGGGTTGACGAACCGTGCTGTGCTGGCGCTCAGGCCCAAGCCGGATGGCACGCACATGCAAGTAGCCGCCGTGGGCATGGCGGCGCTGGCATTGGCAGGGCAACCCAGCGTGGAGTTGCTGCATCCGTTCAGGCACCCGCGCTCACTGCTGGCCGACTTTGTGATTGCCGAGAAATTGCTTAAAGCTGCTGTGCGCGCGGTGTGGCATCCGGCTTGGTTTGTGCCCAGTCCTCGGCTGGTCATGCACCTGCTGGGTGCACACGAAGGCGGGCTGACCGCTGTGGAAGTGCGTTGAAAGAGCTGGCGATGGCTGCCGGCGCAGGTCAAGCGTTGGTATGGCAAGGCGTACCGCTGACGGATGAGCAGTTGCAGTCCGGTCATTACCCGCAGGCAGGCCAAGTGCTGGCATCTTGAATGTATGGGCTACGACAGAAAATTCATGGTGGCGGGTTAGCTGGCTCTGCGTGCCAATGCCTAGGCTGCGATTGATGCGCCTGCGCGGCCTGAATCGCCTGACGGGATACATTTCTCCCCATTCAGGCAATAAAAAACCCGCTGGAAGCGGGTTTTTTGTTTACTTCAGTTTGGTCTCTTTGTACTCGACGTGTTTGCGAGCTTTTGGGTCAAACTTCATGATCGTCATTTTTTCGGGCATGGTTTTCTTGTTTTTGGTCGTAGTGTAGAAGTGACCAGTACCTGCCGTGGATTCGAGTTTGATTTTCTCGCGGGTGCCTTTGGTTGCCATGATGGTGTCCTTTCAATAATGTGAGCCGTACAGCATCAAGCCTGGCCGCGGGCGCGCATATCGGCCAGCACGGAGTCGATGCCATTTTTATCGATCAGGCGCAAAGCGGCGCTGGAGACGCGCAGGCGCACCCAACGGTTTTCGCTCTCCACCCAGAAACGACGGTATTGCAGGTTGGGCAGGAAGCGACGCTTGGTTTTGTTGTTGGCGTGGGATACGTTGTTACCCACCATCGGGGCTTTGCCCGTGACTTCACATTTGCGTGCCATGAAGACACTCCTTCAAGAAAATGTTTATAGGATTCACAGAATGGCGGCAACGCTGGCCGCCTCTGCACCTCGCTTGCCGCACCATGCTCGCAGCGCGCGCATGGGTGTGTGTTTGGCAAGCGGTTCAGGGGTTCTTGTTGCTCTTTCAGCGCGCAAACGCGGCTGGCAGATGCAACAAAGCCACTGATTATAGCCAATTCATCGTCGTAATGGGCTGATTTTGCTGCACAATCGCCACAGCCCCTTTCGCCAGGGCGTGTGTTCAGCCCATTTGCAGGAGTTTTTGCGTATGAAACTGATTACCGCGATTATCAAGCCATTCAAACTGGAGGATGTGCGCGAGGCCCTGACCAATTGCGGGGTCACCGGCATGACGGTAACAGAGGTCAAGGGTTTTGGCCGCCAGAAGGGGCATACCGAACTCTATCGCGGTGCAGAATATGTGGTGGATTTTCTGCCCAAACTCAAAATCGAAGTCCTGGTGCAAGCCGACGATGTGGAGCGTTGCATGGAAGCCATTGTGACGGCTGCCCGCACAGGCAAAATTGGCGACGGCAAGATTTTCGTGACATCGGTAGAGCAGGTGCTGCGCGTGCGTACCGGCGAAGAAGGCACGTTGGCTATTTGAGAGGTCTGCTCAGACCTGTTCGGGGCGCGTTGAGATTTATTGGCGGCTGCCCCTAAAAATCGCGCGCATCATGCGTTTCACCGCATAATGCTCTGTGCGTGTTCTTATGCTTCCCGTAGAGAGTGCATACATGGTCTGGTGGCATGTTGCATGGGCAAATGACCCAGCTACCCGAGCGGGTTGAGGCAGTGCTGAAAAGCAGGATGTGCCGATTTCCCAGTGCTTGGCCGCTTACTGCTGCGACGTGCTGAAGGGTTGTTGGAGCGCTTGCCATGCGATGGGTTGCTGTTTCCAAACGCAAGAAGTGCAAGTGTTACTGCTGAGTGGCGTTTGCAAACAAGGGCTGCATGGTCATTTTTACATCACGTCTGAACACAGTGTCAGCGGAAAAAACAAGCGCGAAATGGCTATTCTCTCTCCAATTTTTTGCGTTCTCGCAACAGTTCGCCGGAGTCGCTGCAATCAGTTGCAATTACGCTGTCAGTTTCTGTCAGAAATTGGGCATTTACCCCTAGAATCCACGGCCAGAGGAAAAGGGTAAGTGCTTTTCCTCTTCGTTTTGCCCATGAGCGTTGCTTCGAAAGAAACAGTCATCGTGGACGTAGAACAATTTCCGGAAATTGTTTTGTCTCTGTCATTCATTTTGTTGAAGGATTGATTATGAAAAAAGCCCTCTCTCTCGCCGCCATCATCGCTGCTACTGCTACTCTGGTTGCTTGCGGTGGTAATGCACCTGCTCCTGCTGCGTCCGCTGCCGCTTCCGCAGCTGAAATGGCTGCCAGCGCCGCCCAGATGTCTGCTAGCGCAGCTGTTACAGCTTCCCAAGAGGCTGCTTCTGCTGCAACCGAAGCTGCTACTACAGCGACTCATGCTGCTTCCGAGGCTGCTGCCACTGCGACTGAGGCTGCTTCTGATGCCGCTGCTGCAGCAACTCATGCTGCGAATGAAGCAGTTGATGCTGCCAAAGCTGCAGCTTCTGCCGCTAAGTAATGTGCCGCATAGGCAGGCTGGTTTGCCTGCCTGAGAAATAAAAAGCCACCGTCAGGTGGCTTTTTATTTGCCCGTGTCGCTTTGTGCGCAAGTTTCGATTGTGTCTGCTGGTAGTAGGTTAGGTGCCTTGTTGTTGCTTGCGAAGGAAGGCTTGCGTTGTGGCTGATGATCGGGAAAATCCAATACACAAATCATAATGGGCCTTCTATTCGGATCGGCCGCAAGTTTGCGATAGCGACGCGAGGGCGTTGCGCAGCCATTCTGGATCCTTGGTTTTTTTGATCTTTGCAGGAGTTGTTCATGGCTCACGTTTCTTTCTTCAGCGGCAAACAGATACCGCTGGAAATGCACAAGGTTCGTATCGTTCAGAAGCTGAGTTTGTTGCCGGTTGAGCAGCGCCTGCAGGCGATGGCAGATGCGGGCAACAATACGTTTTTGTTGCAGAACAAGGATGTGTTCATGGACATGCTGACCGATAGTGGCGTCAATGCCATGAGCGATCGGCAGCAGGCCGCCATGTTGATTGCTGACGACAGCTATGCGGGCAGCGCAACCTATACGCGCCTGGACAACAAGCTACGCGAGATTTTCGGCATGGAATATTTTCTGCCTGCGCACCAGGGCCGTGCCTGCGAAAACATTCTGGCGCAGACTTTTGTCAAACCCGGCAGCATCGTGCCGATGAACTACCACTTCACCACCACCAAGGCGCATATCACGCTCAATGGCGGGCGGGTGGAAGAGATCATTCAAAGCCGTGGCTTGCAAGTGACAAGCACGGAGCCGTTCAAGGGTGATCTGGATGTTGATCGACTCAAGGCGCTGATTGCCGAGTACGGTGCGCAGAACATTGCGTTTGTGCGCGTGGAAGCAGGTACCAACCTGATTGGCGGCCAGCCGGTATCCATCCAGAACCTGAGCGACATTCGCGCCGTATGCGATCAGCATGGCATTTTGCTGGTGATGGATGCCAGCCTGCTGTCTGACAATCTTTATTTCAACAAACAACGCGAAGCCTCGTGCAAGGATCTGTCGATTCGCCAGATCACGCGCAAGATGGCCGATCTGTGCGACATCATCTATTTCTCGGCGCGCAAGCTGGGCTGTGCCCGTGGCGGCGGGATCTGCGTGCGCGACAGAAGCTTGTACGAAAAAATGCGCGGGCTGGTGCCGCTGTATGAGGGCTTTCTGACTTATGGTGGCATGTCCGTTCGTGAAATGGAAGCTCTGACCGTTGGGCTGGACGAGGCCATGGATGAAGAGGTGATCTCGCAAGGGCCACAGTTCATCGCCTATATGGTGGACGAGTTGCAAAAAGCGGGTGTGCCGGTGATTACGCCCGCTGGCGGCTTGGGCTGCCACATCAATGTGATGGAGTTTCTGGATCACGTACCGCAAGCACAATATCCGGCAGGCGCCTTGGCTGCGGCGCTTTACATCGCTGGCGGCGTGCGGGGCATGGAGCGCGGCACCTTGTCGGAGCAGCGCGAGCCAGACGGCAGTGAAATCATGGCCAATATGGAACTGCTGCGTCTGGCTATGCCGCGGCGGGTGTTTACGCTGTCGCAAGTGCAATACGCCATTGATCGCATCGTGTGGTTGTATCGCCACCGCAAGCTCATTGGTGGGTTGCGCTTTGTGGAAGAGCCGGCCATTCTGCGCTTCTTCTATGGCCGTTTGGAGCCAACATCTGATTGGCAGCAGAAGCTGGTGGCGCAGTTCCGCAAGGATTTTGGCGACAGCCTTTGATCCGCTCATCTGCTCTCGTGGCGGCCTTTGGGAGCTGGTGTTGCAGCTTTCCGGTATCTGCGTCATGCACGGGTATTGCAGGGCGTTACATTTCACCCTCTTGCAGAGGAAGGCAGTCTGTCTTATCTTGCAGAGATGAGACAGGGGGCACAGGTTGCCCTTTCGCGAGGAGGATTAACCATGCGTTATGCAAACAGTGATTGGGGAAGTAGGCACCAGGATACAACTGCCCATGCGGGGTTTTGGAGCCGTGCGCTGCGTTTTTTGCGTTTTGCGGGCAAGCAGTTGATTCACAAGGCGCTTTTGCTGCATTACGCGGCACAGAGTCCGCGCACGCCCAAATGGGCCAAAACAGCCATTTACGGAGCCTTGGTTTATTTGCTGTCGCCACTGGATCTGGTGCCTGATTTGCTGCCCGCAATCGGCTATACCGACGATCTGTGGGTGCTGGCCGCAGCTGTGGCAACGGTGAGCTTATATATCAATGATGAGGTGCGTGCCCAAGCCGCACAACGCCTGCAGTCGTGGTTCGGGTCAGAGGGAGTCGCTTCGTCGTAGATTGCCGTCGATGTTACTTCGCAAAATTTTCGTCAAATGGCTTTGAATTTCACTTCATTTGCGCTCATGTGTTGTGAAATTCTTGACGTTTGTTTTATTTGCGTTTGTTAACGGGATGAGGAATAGCAGCTTTTAGCCTGTATGAAGCAAGGGGATCCGTTTTGACAGACAATCGGCCCCTTACACAGATGAATAACAAGGAAGGTGGGAGCATGGGGGCAAGAACCGTGGATGAATGGGACTCTCTAGCCAAAGCCGATCTGCAGATATTGACCGCGCAGCAAATGGCAGGCATGCGACGTGGACTGGAAAAAGAAAGCTTGCGCGTACAGCCCGATGGCAAGCTGGCGCTAACACCGCATCCCCAGGCACTGGGTTCGCCCCTCACGCACCCGCATATCACGACCGATTTCAGTGAATCGCAGCCTGAGTTGGTAACGGGTGTACATGCGCGGGTGGAAGATTGCCTGAGCGAGTTGGCGCTGATTCATCGGGTTGTGTATCAGGAGCTGGCCGCGCAAGGCAGCGAGATGCTGTGGGTATCCAGCATACCCTGTGGCTTGCCAACCGATGAAACGATACCGATCGGCATGTATGGTACCTCCAACATCGGGCGAGCCAAAAGCATTTATCGCATGGGGCTGGGGCACCGTTATGGGCGGCGCATGCAGACCATTTCGGGAATTCATTACAACTGGTCGCTGCCGGGCTTGAGCAGCGAGCAGTATTTCGGGCTGATCCGCAATTTTCGGCGGCACGCATTTTTGCTGCTGTATCTGTTTGGCGCCTCTCCGGCCGTGTGCAGCAGCTTTGTGCAAGGGCGCGATCACGACTTGCAACCGTTGGGCCAAGGCGGGGCCATGTATTTGCCCTACGCCACCTCGTTGCGCATGGGGCGCTTGGGCTACCAAAGCGATGCGCAGGCGACGCTGGTCGTGAGTTACAACAGTCTGGACGGTTATGTGGACTCGTTGCATGAGGCCTTGGCCGTGCCGTACCCGCCCTACGAGGCCATTGGCATCCGCAACCTGGGGGGAGACTACAACCAGTTGGCCACCACGCTGCTGCAGATTGAAAACGAGTTTTATAGCACCATTCGCCCCAAACGGCTGACGCGACGGGGCGAGCGCCCACTGCATGCCTTGCGTGAGCGCGGCGTGGAATACGTGGAAGTGCGTTTGATGGACTTGAATCCCTTCATCGATCAGGGCATTGATGAAGCGACGATTCGTTTTCTGGACGTCTTTTTGCTGCATGCCTTGCTGATGCCCAGCCCGCCGGATACGCCCGAAGAGATTGCTGCGTTGGGGCGCAATCAGCGTCTGGTGGCCAGTCGTGGCCGTGAGCCGGGGCTGAAGCTGAGTTATGGCGGGCGGCAGGTGCCGCTGACGGTTTGGGCGCAGGCTGTTTTGGCCGGCATGCAGCCGGTGGCAGAACGCATGGACGCCTTGAGCGGAGGTGGGCACGCTTATGCAGAGGCTGTTGCCATGGGGCAGATGCGTTTGCAGCAGCCCGATTTGTTGCCATCGGCGCGCGTGTTGCAAAGCACGCAGGCGCATGGCGATTGTTTCATCAGCTTCATCAAGGAGCGTTCGCGGCAGGCGCAGCAGGCATTGGGTGCCGAGCCGCTTTCTGCTGAACAGAAGGCGCATTTTGCGCAGTTGGCGCAGCAGTCGATACAAGAGCAGCGCCAGATCGAAGCCGATGATGTGATGTCATTTGAAGAGTTCAGGCAGTACTACGTTTCAACCGAGCGCCTGACATCGTAATTGGCGGCCATATGTCGCCATCGGTTACGGTGTGAGCTGATTGTCTTTTGCATTCTTTTCCAGGGACGAATGGACGGCGCATCCAACATCGATTTTCCCGCGCTAAAAGCGCATTTCCTACGTTAAAAATGCTCGCAAGGTAGAGGTATATCCACAACCTTGCTGTGCTTTTGGCCTTGTATCTTGTACCCTTCAACGCAAAAACCAGAACACTTCTGCGTCGCCCTACCTTCCCCGCCAGAGGGTAAAGGGTTGTCTCAATGGAAGCATGTCGAGAGCGAGGAGTGGGCAATTCTTTCGGTAAAGGGGTGAGTGGCTCAAAAAACATTTCCGGCCGCAGTGTGGACGAATGGTTCAAGGGTAAGCAAAAGCCTGCACCTGCTATTCATCCAGTCATTCACCATGCAGCAGCGCACATAAGGTGGGTTTATTCTGTTTCGGGCGGCACAGAATTTTCGGATGGATTGTTTGGTCGCAAGCCCAAAGGGGTAGGCATGTTCGGGTCGCTTCGCTGGCGGCGGCGGAACAGGTCCGTGCGGGCCAGTATCAGGGTGGTGATGGGCACGGTGATGGACATCATGATGATGATCAACCAGGTTCTGAGCGAAATGCGATCGTGCAGGGCAGAAAAATACACGACAACGGCCAGGGTGCTGCACCAAACCGAGCCGGTGGTAACCAATGCGGTTGGGTGCATGCGTTGCAGATAGTCGCGCAGGCGGGTAATGCCCCAGCCCGCCAGCAAGGCCAGCAGGCCGCTGAGAATCAGCAGCGCGGCCACGAGCCATTGGGCCCACAAGGGTGCGGAAGGTGCTGCGCTCATTCAATCACCTCGCCACGCAGCAGGAATTTGCCCAGCGCCAACGAGCTGATGAAGCCTGTCATGGCGATCAGCAAAGCGGCCTCGAAATACATTTCGCTGCTGTTGCGGATGCCCAGCGTCAAGGTGATGAGCATGCCCAGGGAATACATGAAATCCAGCGCCAGCACGCGGTCTTGCGCGGCCGGGCCATGGATCAGGCGCCACAGGGCAGACAGACTGGCCACGCCGTAGCACACCAAGGCAAAGGTCAGTGCGGCCTGGAGCAGGGGATGAAGGGCAGAAGCTGTCATCAGCGGAAAATCTCCAGTAAAGGTGCTTCGTAGCGGCTTTTGTAATGGAGGATGAAGCTGGCTTCGCTCACCAGATCCCATACGTGCAAAGTCACGGCGCTGTTGTCGGGCGCCAGCTCGCACCAGACGGTG
>JAGOGU010000164.1 GCA_017996515.1 Allobrachymonas sp. | reverse complement strand
AATCGGCATGAGGCGATGCTGTATTTTTTACCCGGGCAGGCCATCACCGTGCCGATGGTGGTGATTGTTCTGGCATGTTTTACGCTGGGCGTATGTTCAGGTATTTTGATGATGGTGCCACGTTGGTGGCGCTTGCGCCGAGCGACACAGCAGGCCGAGCAGCATGCGGCGGCTTCTGCCGCTGCTGACGAGGCGCAGCTGCTACCCCATACGCCAGCGCCGCATCCGGCCGAACTGGCACGGCATATGACTGATCCATCCATCACCATTCCCTACGAATCCTGAAAGGCACTGGCGCATGAGCATTGATTCCACATGGTTGTTGCTGGGGCTGCCGCTGGTTTTTGCATTGGGCTGGCTGGCGTCGCGCCTGGACTTGCGCCAGTTGCGCACCGAAAACCGCAGCGCGCCCAAGGCGTATTTCAAGGGGCTGAACCATCTGCTCAACGAGCAGCAGGATGCCGCGATCGACGCCTTTATTGAGGCGGTGCAAAAAGATCCCGACACTACTGAGTTGCACTTTGCGCTGGGCAGCTTGTTCAGGCGGCGTGGCGAGTACGAGCGCGCCATTCGGGTGCACCAACACCTGCTGGCGCGCGCCGACCTGTCGGCTGCTGATCGCGCACGGGCGCAAAATGGTTTGTCCATGGACTTTCTGAAGGCTGGATTGCTGAATCTGGCGGAAGAGTCTTTGCGCAAACTCAAAGGCACGGCATTTGCCAACAGCGCCCAATTGACGCTGCTGCATATTTACGAGCGTTCACGCGACTGGCAACAGGCCGACGAGACGGCACAGGCGCTGCAATCGGAAGAAAACGGGCAGGACTTCAGCCAACAGCGTTCGCACTATTTATGCGAACTGGCGCAGCAGGCACAACAGCGGCAGCAGTTGGACACCATGCACGATTTGCTGCAACAGGCCATTGCGTTGGCGCCCCATGCGCCACGGCCTCGCCTCCAATTGGCTTTGTTCTTGCACCAAGACGGGCAAGAGCAGGCGGCCTTGCATCAGTTGGAACAGGTGATTGTGCATGCGCCCACGCATGTTCCCCTGTTTGCCAGAATGTATGCCGAGTTGGCCGATCGTTGTGGACAGGCAGAGCAGGCGCATGCCCAGCTGCTGGCGCTGCAAAAAGACCGGCCGTCTATTGATTTGGTGGAAACTCTGGTCTGGCTGGAAGAGCAAAAAGGTCGCGGTGCAGACATGGGATGTGGCTCTACACATTACATTGAGCATTTGCAAAGCACACCGTCATTGATGGCTGCACAGCGGTGGCTGGATCGGGAGAAGCTGGCGGGAGATTCTCATCAACCAGTCATTGACAAAGCCTTGCAGCATGCCATCAAGCCCTTGGGTCGTTACCGTTGTGCAGCTTGCGGTTTCGAGGCGCAGTCGCATTATTGGCAATGCCCGGGTTGCCACAATTGGGACAGCTATCCGCCAAGGCGAATTGAAGAGCTTTGATCCTGAGCGTGCGCAGTGCTCTTTTTGTTTTTGCTGGAGATGAACAGCAGCAACTGAACATTGTCTCAACTCAGACGTGAGTGACGGTTCTGGGGAGACGGCTCTTGCCTACAGGTATTCGAACCGATCGTTAGTGCCGATGGTGTTGGGTTTCTGCGGTGTTATGCCCAGGATTGCTTTTTGCATGCTCGCGCACCACGCGGCGCAGCTCTTCCAAATCTTCTTTACTGAGCGTGCGTTTTTGAAAAAGCTTGTTGGTTTGGCATTTGCCATCTTTTTGCGCTGCAATGCTGGCGCGCAAATCCCGATGTAATGTGCGCTCAGGCGCCTCGGGCGTCATGTCCTGAGAAGGTAAAGGCGGATAAGCTGGCAATGGCAGGCACTGCGCATGGGCTGCAATATGGGCCAATAGAAAAAGGGAACAGGCAATTTTTGGGGCATGCTGGCGCAGATGCGGCAATCGATGCGAGCAAGCCGACAGCAGGCGTTTGCGCGCAGCCGCTAACCGGGCGCGCAATTGCCGCAACGAGTGAAACTGCTGAACGTCGCTCATGCTCCAATACCACTTTCATAAAACCGATCGAACATCATCGCCAGAACTAAGCTAGAGCCAAGTGGTTATTAGTCAGATAAATGTCTCAGCCAAATAACCACGAGTATGCAGTCCTGTCGATATGGCAATTCTCACAGAGATTGGCAATTGCACAAAGACATGTGGCGTGACAAAGGCAAGACAAACGCAAGAGATGTAACACTATGAAAGGCATCGGGTAAAAAGTCCGAAATACCGCCTAATATCCCAGCTTGTTACATATTTCTGTTGAGAAGGAGACGCGTAGATGAACCAAGCCAATCCTGTACGTGCCGACAAGGTCGTGGTGGTGGATGATGATGCTCGCATCCGTGATCTGCTGCGCCGCTATCTGAGTCAAGAAGGCTTTGAAGTGATGGTGGCTGAAGACGGTAAAAACCTCAATCGCATCCTGCAACGGGAAGCGGTCGACCTGATCGTGCTGGACTTGATGCTGCCGGGAGAAGACGGTTTGTCGATCTGTCGGCGTTTGCGTGCCTCCAATGACAAAACACCCATCATCATGCTGACCGCAAAAGGTGAAGATGTGGATCGCATTGTGGGCCTTGAAATTGGCGCTGACGATTATCTGGGCAAGCCGTTCAACCCGCGTGAGCTGTTGGCGCGCGTGCATGCCGTGCTGCGCCGTCGCCCAGCCATGGAAGCGCCTGGTGCGCCTGCGGCAGAAACCGAAGTGGTGACCTTTGGCAATTTCGTGTTTGATCTGAGTGCTCGGACTCTCAAGAAAGGCGATGAAGATCTGCCGTTGACCACGGGTGAATTCGCCATGCTGAAAGCGCTGGTGCGCCATCCACGCCAGCCTTTGTCGCGTGAAAAACTGGCACAACTGGCGCGTGGCCGAGAATTTGAGCCTTTTGACCGCAGTCTGGATGTGCAGGTTTCGCGTTTGCGCAAACTGATTGAGGTAGACCCCGCTTCGCCGCGCTATATCCAAACGGTTTGGGGTGTGGGTTATGTATTCGTGCCAGACGGCGGCGGCAGCGCCTGATGTCGGGGGATGTGTGCGGTGCATGACACAATGAGCCTTTGAGCGCTTAAGAGCCCAAGAGATGCAACGCTTTCCAGCCGTGCTTCACCTGTGCGCCGTGCTGCGCGATTTGCCGCCATTTCATGGATAGTCCGGAAAAAACCTCACAACCTTCTACAGTCGAGTCCCAGATTGCGGGTGGTTTTCAGCCTCCGCGCGCGCATGCCCGACGGGGGCTGAATCTGTTTTGGCGCACCTTCATCATGATGGCGATGCTGCTGACCTTCAGCACCTTGGGCTGGCTGCTTTCGGTGCGTTCGGTGGATTTGGAGCCCCGGGCGCGACAAACGGCACAGCAAATCGCATCGTTGGTCAACCTCAGCCGTGCGGCACTGATTTATTCGGACACGATCACGCGCTATGCGCTGATCAAAACCCTGGCTGATGAAGAGGGTGTACGCATTCTGCCGCGTGAACCTGGAGATAAAGTCTTGCCATTGAGCTCCGGGCAAATGGCTGATCGCATCACCCAGGAGCTGCGCAGCCGGTTGGGGGGGGACACCATCGTGGCCCGTTCGGTCAATGGCGAAAGTGGCTTGTGGATCGGTTTTGATATCGACGATGATCCCTATTGGTTGTTGACCGATCAATCGCGCATTTATCAAGTGGGCGGCACCACGTGGCTGGTATGGGTGTTGATGGCGGGTCTGCTGTCGCTGGCCGGTGCGGCGGTGATGGCGGGCATTGTCAACCAGCCTCTGCGGCATTTGCTGGTGGCCATCAGCAA
>JAGOGU010000163.1 GCA_017996515.1 Allobrachymonas sp. | reverse complement strand
CAATTGTGGGTGCAACGCACTGGCTGCCTCGTAGCGCAAGCCACCAACACACCAGTAGCCACGTTGTGCGGCCTGCTCCACTTGCTGCAAAACAGTTTTCAGTGTCTGGGCATCGACGGCCTGTAGTACCTGTACAGGCTGGGAAAAATGATGCTGCAAGCGGGCAGTGTCAGCCTCCAAGGGCTGACCCATATCTAACTGCGCGAAATGAGGGGAAACGACTGTCATACAGTCCGTAAGCATAGCGGGCGACAACGAATGGGAGCGCCTGCGCAACACATCACCGCAATAGGCAGATAAATGGTGTGTGTACACGCAATGCACGCTTGTTATGGCACACACGCGAAACGCCCACTGGACAAGCATGGAAAGTATTCATTCCACCGTAAACCGCTCATATACCGGCGGTGCACACCCCACGAAGTCGGCAATAATTCCCGCCGGAGGTGTTAAAGATGACCGTTTCTCTTGCCAGTGGGTTGGACTTTGAAGACATGTTCAACCTTGCGCCTGTCTCGCTGTGGATGGAAGATTACAGCAGTCTCAAACAATTGTTTGACCAGTGGCGTGCCGACGGTGTCACAGACCTTCTCGCTTTTTTAAAAGAAGACCCAGCGCACCTGCAGCGCTGCAGCCAGTCCTATCAGGTGCTGCGCGTCAATCAGTACACGCTGGATCTGTTCAAGGCAGCAGATCAGGAAACCCTCAAGAGCAAGCTGCACGAGGTTTTCCGGGGGGACATGCTCGACAACATCGTTCCAGAATTGCTCGCGCTATGGGATGGGCAGCTGTACTTTGAAAACCGGAGCGTGAACTATGACCTGCAGGGGCGCAGGCTCAACGTCGAGATCAACGCACGCGTTCTGCCCGGCTATGAAGACAACTGGAGCCGCGTTCTGGTGTCGCTCAAGGATGTAACCGCTGAAGTACGTAGCATGCAGCAGTTGCAGCGCAGCGAACAATATGCCCGAGACCTTTTCGAGCACTCCCCTGTTTCTCTGTGGGTAGAAGACTTCAGTGCCGTCAAGCGGCTCATCGATGAAGTACGCGCCCAAGGCATCAGCGATTTCCGAACTTTCCTGAAAGTGCATCCGGATTTTGTGACGCGCTGCATGCAGGAGATCCATGTGATCGACGTCAACCAGCAAACACTGGAGATGTTTGGAGCCAGCAGCAAAATCGAGCTGGTGCAAAACCTGTCGCAGGTTTTCCGGGGCGAGATGTACGAATCCTTTGCCGAGCAGTTGCAGGATTTGTGGAACGGCAAGCTGGTACAGCAACGCGAAGTGGTGAACTATTCCCTGGCCGGGGACACACTGCATATCCACCTGGAGTTCGCCGTCATGTCCAGCCATGTGGAAAACTGGGATCTGGTGCTTCTGTCTCTGGTCGACATCACCGCACGCAAAAAAGCCGAGGCCTATCTGGAGTACCTTGGCAAGCACGACGTTCTGACCCAGTTGCGCAACCGCGCTTTCTATATGGAAGAGCTCAACCGGCTGTCGCGCAAAGGGCCGTGGCCTCTGTCTGTGATTGCCATCGACATGAATGGACTCAAAGCCGTCAATGATGAACACGGTCATGCAGCCGGAGACGCCATGCTGCGACGGGTGGGCGAGGTACTGGCCAAGGCAGTCGATGCACCGGCCTGCGCTGCCCGCATTGGTGGCGACGAATTCATGGTTCTGCTGCCCGCCACCGATGAACGGGGCGCCCAAGCCATGCAAGAGCGGATTCTGTCCTTGCTTGAATTGAACAACCAGTTCTATCCGGGGCAAACCATCCACATTGCCATGGGCGTGGCCTGTGGCCAGCAGGGTGCATCGATGGAAGCGGTGGTGCACCGTGCCGATCAGAGCATGTACGTTGAAAAAACCCGTTTCTACCAAACAAGCACGCTCAATCGGCGATTGCAGTAAGCAGTAAGCACAATTGCGGCGGCCAACCGGGGCACAGATACCCCGCAGGCGCCGATTGCCATTCGATATGGCTTACAACGCCGTACAGCCCTCGCAAACAGCTACCCAATTGGACATCTCTTCAGCCTCTCGCCGCCCCATTTGCAGCGCATGTCTGCGCCCTCACAGCGCTTGTTTATGCCCTTTGGTGCAAACGGTACACAGCCAGGTACAGCTCTTAATCCTGCAACATCCCATGGAAGTGGGGCATGCCAAAAACACGGCACGCCTGCTGCATCTGTGTGTACCGGGCAGCCACCTGCAAGCAGGTGAAGTTTTTGATGCCGAGCAACTTCACGCGTGGCTGCATGCGCCCTGGCCGGGTCAAAGTGCAGATGCAGTCGTGCGCCCTATTCTTCTCTACCCTTCTACGCCCCCCGATGCGCAGTTACCCGTAACTGCACCGCCAGCACTGCCCAGCGAATGGCTCGCGCTACCCGCATCACTGCGCCTGGTGGTACTGGATGGCACCTGGCGAAAAAGTCGCAAGATGCTGTATCTGAACCCCGCTTTACAGCAACTGCCACGCCTGGCACTGCACGGCGTGCTGCAAGGGCGCTATGCGATTCGCAAGGCCCACGCGCCGGGGCAACTTTCAAGTTTTGAAGCTGCCGCCCTGGCTTTGGCGCAATTGCAATCCTGGGGCGATGCGCACATTGGCTGGCAGCAGCTCATGCAAAGCTTTGATGCAGCCATCACTCAGCACCAGCAGTTGCAGGCAGCAGGCCACAGCGCCTCTGACAGACGCTAGGTCACAGCGGTGCTGCTGGACCTTAGAGCCGCCAGCACCACCCAGAAAATCTTTGATTTTCGCTGGAGACAAGGCACGAAGTCACAGGCAGTACAAGCGTAAGGCAAGACCAAGCAACGACGTATCCAGGGTAGTGTGAACGGGTCTCAGCACTGGTAGGCCCCCACAGCCACGCCTTGCAAAGGGTGCAAGGACAAGCCCTTGCAGCGCACATGCACGACACCGCCTTGCTCAAACTCCAGCTCCATGGTGACCACGCCTTGCAGCTCGCACGGCATGGGCAGTTTTTGAATGCGCTGGCTGGCATGCAGCACAAAGCCCTGACGGATACGCCCCATACAGGCCGCAGGCTCCAGGGTCTCCCAAGGCTCTGCATGTTCTGCCGTGAGCAGCACGGGTGCCCAGACTGCATCGGCACGCGGGTCGCTGGCATCGAGCAGACGCGCAGCAGAAAAACGCAGTTGCAGGCGACCGTCTTCCCACGTGCATTGGGCCACCTCAGAGTCGGTGAACTCAAAAATCATGCTGCGTCTCCTGTTCAGATATGTACCGCCCACCACAACCACGCCATCACTGCATGTCGGGGCGATGGCTGCAGCATAGGCAGATGCGCAGCCCAGTGCAAAGTCCAAACTGCTGACCCGCATGTCAGAGCGCATGCCCGCTCAAGGCGCCCCATGCCACCCATCCGTTGAAGTTTGGGTCTGAGGGTGCGGCCAAAAGCGGTAAGCCATGCAGAGTCCGAAAAAACAAAATGCCTTACCAGCATTGGTAATAAAACGCACCTCTGTACTCCATCGAGGCATTGCATACAATCAAGTGTTGATAATCATTCTCAATTCACAACCTGCAGGCCCAACCGCCTTTGACACCTTGTCCTAACCATGACCGCACATCGCCCGCTCTCTGCACGCAGTCAACCTCGCTGGATGCGATTAGGTACGCTCAGGGCATGTGACTTCAATGGTCCCGATTACCAATTTCTGGATATCCACCCCGCCGCGCAAGACGCGTTACTGGCCGGACACCTGCAATCGCTGCAAGTACACCCTGGCATCTTGCTGCATGGCGTAGAAGCCCGCGACCTGCGCACGCTGAACACATGCTCCCCAGCAGAGCC
>JAGOGU010000162.1 GCA_017996515.1 Allobrachymonas sp. | reverse complement strand
GTCGCGGTCTTCCACGGTGAAGCCGCTGCGATCCAGCGATAGCCCCACGCGACGCCATGCACGATCAAAGTCATCGGCCAACACCAGTGTCTGGTTGGCTTCGTTGTACTGAACAGCCGCCTGCGCGCGGCTTTGCTCAGCTTGTGCCGCAGCTTGCGACTGTTTCACCAGGGTGTTGGCACGCTCGGCAGGTACGCCCAAAGCCACCATCAGGCGGCGCAAAAATTCGTCTTCCAGCGCCGGATCGTTGGCGCGTGGCTGCCAAGACGTGGTGGATTTGTCACGCGAGGTGTACACCTCTTCCATGCCGCGCTGGCTCACGAAAATATCGGTGCCGCCGCTGGCATTGGCTTCCAGCCGCGTGCGGAAACGATCGAGCTGGCCGGTGGAGTACAACGAATCCAGCGCGCGACCCAGCGCTGCGCGGATCGGATCCAGCGGGATATTGGCGCGGTTTTCGGCCCAATCGGTTTCCATCACGCCGACCTTGCGGTCTTCAACAGCCAGTACGAAACCATTGTCTTCCCAGAAGGTTTTGACAGGCTCCCACAAGTCTGCAGGCGAGCGCTGCACCACCAGCCAGCGCTGGTTGCCATCGCGTTTGATTTGCACATCGCCCACCGAAGTGAGGGATGTAACAGCCGTTTGGCCTGTGGCTTGCTGCTCGCTGGCATAGTCCACCGCACTGGCGCTGCCGGGCACGGTGTAACGCCCATCGCTGCTCAGATGCATCAGATCAGGCGGAACTTCCAACGGGTTGCCGCGCCGGGCAGAGCGGTAGTCGATGCCGTCACCACCGCCGGTAAAAGAAGAACAAGCCGTCAGTGCAACAGCAAGACTGGCGATGGAGAGTTTTTGCAAAACGTTCATAAGCATTCGGGCCTCAAGCAGCAGACGCTGCGACAAACGAAAAACCAATGGCCTTTGTCAAAGGGACATGCATCATATCAAGCCTACGGATTTCAAGGCGTTTTCTACCACAACATGGTGAACCTTGCTCAGTGGCGTCAACGGCAAACGCAGCTCGCCTCCGCACAAGCCCATGCGCTGCACCGCCCACTTGACCGGGATCGGATTGGACTCGACAAACAGGCTTTTGTGCAGCGGCAAGAGCTGCTTTTGCAAGCGCATGGCCTCGTCACGTTCGCCCGCCATGGCAGCTTTGCACAAGGCTTGCATCTGGGCAGGCGCCACATTGGCCGTGACGCTGATATTGCCGTGCCCGCCACACAGCATCAAGGCCACGGCGGTCAAATCGTCGCCGGAGTACACGGCAAAGCCATCGGGCACATCGCGCAGCAGCCATTGCGCTCTGGCCATGTCCCCCGTGGCCTCTTTGATGCCCACGATGCCCGGAATTTGCGTCAGACGCAGCACGGTGTCGTGATCCATGCTCGCCACGGTGCGGCCCGGCACGTTGTACAGCACCATGGGCAAGTCGCCCACGGCTTCGGCAATCTGTTTGAAGTGCAAGTACTGCCCTTCTTGCGTGGGCTTGTTGTAGTAGGGCACCACCTGCAGCTGGCAGTCTGCGCCAACGCTTTTGGCGGATCGCGCCAAATGGATGGCTTCTGCCGTGGAGTTGGCGCCACAGCCCGCCATGACGGGCACGCGACCGGCGGCCTGCTCAACCGCCACGCGGATGATTTCAATATGCTCGTCGACCGCAACGGTGGGTGCCTCGCCCGTGGTGCCGACTACGCCAATGCACTGGGTACCCTGCTCAACGTGCCAATCCACCAGCCTGCGCAAGCTGCCGTAGTCGATTTGACCATCGGGAAGAAAAGGGGTAACCAAGGCCACGATACTGCCGGTGATTGCATGCATAGGAAATGTCTTTCAGCACAAAAGCGCAACCGATGTGGCTGCTTGAATAGATCGGATGATTGTAATTTGCCTATACCGTATGGGGCGAGCCCTTTTACCGGCGGCCCCGCATGCTGTTGCGCAAGGCCTCGCGCTGCTCTTGCAGTCGCTTGTCCTTGATGGCATCCATCTTTTCCATGGCTTTGCGCTTGGTGTAACCGCTGGCATCGGCCCAGGCCCACCAAACGACCGCCAGAGCGAACGGGGTGAGCACGTACAGCCAACTCCACTGCGCCACCGGCCCGATTTCCATGAGTTTGAGAACAAGCAGCACAACGCCAATGCCCAGAAAATACATGGTCCATTACTCCATAAAGATAGCGCCGGATCCGTTTCGTCCGGCTGCATGCGCCCACCATGAGCGCTCGTATCTTCGTCATTATCGGTCACTGCACACAAAAAACCCAACCCGTTTGAAACGGGTTGGGTCGAATTTGCCAAGTTTTTATGACAAATGAACAGACAAGCGCTTATTGCACGCTCACATCCACCCGGCGGTTTTCGGCATCGCTGCCTTCATGGCCGGTGGTGTCTTTGGGTTTAACCAGTTCCACATTGGCTTCTGGCACGCCCTGTGCAACGAGGAAGTCACGTACCGCCTGGGCACGTTTTTTCGAGAGCTCGGCATTCAACTTGGCGTTACCGCGCGGATCGGTAAAACCGCTGACTGCCAGTTTTTTGCCTTCTTTGCCTTGCTGAACAATATCGTTGGCCAGCATCTGGGCCAAGGCTGTATCGAAGTCTGTTTTTCCGGTTGCGAAATAAACGGACAAGACGCCGTTTTCGTACCTTATGCTGCCGTCTGCATTGACTGGCGCCGCGGCACTTGCCGCCTCTGATGCAACAGCGCTGGCTGGCAGCGCAGGCTCAGAAGCCGGCGGTGTACCGGCATCAGGCGCCACACCAGATGCCGGAGCTGCGGGAACAGACTCTGGCGCTGGCTTTTTGGGCGAGCAGAAAGCCATGTACAAGGCTGCAATGGCCGCAGCGGCAACCAGCCAGATCCACTTGGGCAGGCCACCACTTCCGGGCGTAGCCACTTGCTGCACCGTTTTGGCCGCCGTGCTGCCCGCGCCAGACAAGGCAGCACCTGCCGCACCCAAGCCGGCGCCAATGCCCAGGCTGCCAAGAAAATCACCGTCCAGCAATTTGCCAAGGAAACCCTGTTGTGAAGACAGTTGCTCAGCAAACTGTGCCTGACTCAAATTGCCGCTTTGAATGTGCGAGCGCAAAGCCCCCAGCACCATGGGAAACGCCGTGGCCAACAGACTGACCGCACTGGTGCCGGAAATGCCGCTCTTGCTGGCAATCAGCTTGCTCAACCACGAGGTATCGCCCAGCACAGAACCCAGCAACTGGCTGCCCGTTTCCTGCGCTGGCAACTGTGTTGTAGAGCTATCAACACGGGGGCCGGTGATCAAGTCAAACAGGGCCGCCATTTTGTTGCCATCTGCATGGTTTTTGACTAAACCACCCAATAGCGCGGGCAGAGCCATGGTCACGGCCTTGCCTGCCGCTGTGGGGGATTCTTGCAATTTATCGGTCACATACTGGGTCAGCGTTTGCCCGACTTTGTTTTGTAGCAACTCTGTCAAATTAGGAAGCATGAACGTTCTCCTCTCGCGTAGATGAAAGCGTTATGTGCAAGCTGCGCATAACGCGCAACACTTTCGGCCTGAGACTGCACCAGAAAATGCACCGCTGGCTATGCATATGGGCTGACAGTCAACCAATATGTGCAAACCAATTTTGAGCATAGAGCGAATTGCACCGTCAACGCGGATAAATAAGGCTGAAACACATGGGTTTTTGTGCGTATTTGTAAAACGACCCCACAAGCCGCATCGCGAGGCCCGGTGAAAAAGGTGGCGGATATGCCACAAAATACAGGCCGTGAAACAACAGAACATGCAACACCATACGGATCAAGCGTCCATTGAGCAACCAGCGCTTGCGCGCTGCGTCATGGTACTGGGC
>JAGOGU010000161.1 GCA_017996515.1 Allobrachymonas sp. | reverse complement strand
TGGTGAGCCTTGCACAACACGGCCTGGTGGCATCTGAGTTTTCCGGTGGGATCGACTCGTCAATCGTGCGCGCGCGATGCCTAGCGCGCATCGCCTCACGCTACAGAGGCGGAGTGACTTGCCGTTTTCCATACTTGGAATTCGCGCGCGAGAGCGAGATGCAGGATGCAGTTTTGATGCACGCGCCAGGCGCAGTCACTACAGTCGATCACCGCGGCTTCCTCCCATTTTCTGAGTTGTCTGAGGTGCCATGGCATGCCTCCCCAACCCTGGCGTCGACAGCTTGGGGCACCTTCGCCAGCGTGGCGAGGGCTGCGCGTCAGGTTGGTGCGCATGTCCTGCTGAGCGGACACGGAGGTGACACGCTCTTTCGTTGGCATCCTGAACAGAAATTGCAGTATGTGTTGCCCGCCGATGTGGCACGCTGGCTACCGCCGTCCCTCTGCCGTGAGGTCACCGCACGCGCTCACGACATAGCTATCGGCCTGAACGCGGGGCCTGGCGAGGGATTCGGGGGGCTTTGGCATCCCGGATTGTTTGACCCCTGCCATCCGACAGCATTGTTACGTAGCGGCGTCCCTGGTGTGCATTACGTGTCAGGCTTGATTTCACGGGATGTGCTGCGTGCGGCTGCACGCCTTTGGCTGGCAGATCCGCCGCGCGACGAACAGATCCAAAAGGCCTTCGCCAGCTCGGTATTTCGCTCAGACCTGCCTGATGCCCTGTGGCGGCGGCCAGGCAAGGTCGATCATCTGGGCATTGTCTACCGGGGCGCCATAGCGGCACGCCAGGACATTCTGCGAGTGGCGGAACATAGTAATGAATTGCTCGAAGCATTGGGCCTACCTCAGGCGATGTTTCCAGCTTTTGCAGAGGCGGCCACGCGCGGGATTGACTCCGGTAACCCCATGTTCAGTATTATGCTGGCCGTCTCGCTATGGGCTGGTCAGAAGAAGCCAAGTACCCCCGAGCGGGAGGTAAGGGAACAGGATAAAAGATATGAAACGCAAATATTTATAGGAAAAGGAGGTGATGACGCGAAAAAAATGTCTGAAAGTGTTCCCTTGTATTCAACCATCTAGGATTAATTCATGAAATTTCTGCTTCAATTTTTCTTCAAAAACGACCTGCAAGTGCGTGCCAATTCGACCATGATCAAAGGTGGTGCTAACACGGGCAATCGTGATACTGCCAATAGTTATTATGAGTACGACGGACGCTAACTTTAGCGGTAAATTGCTGTGAATTGCATCGCTCCCGCAAGGTCGGGAGCGATGTAAGGCACACATTGACGTTCAAAATTTGACCGATCCCATATGAAAAAGCAGTGGTATCCCATCCACGACTTCGAGCTCGGCACCTGTACCATCATTGCGCCCCGAACTGGTCACATGGTGGTTAGTAATATTGACTACCGAAGCACTCCGATGTCGCTCTCTCTTGGCCTCGTTCTTGGGACGTCGAATGCAACGTTGGGAAACAACGAGTTGCAACGTGCATGCATCATCGATAGCGCGGCGGCACCTTCCTCTAATGCTGAGTTTTTGGAGCCAAATGTTGCATCGATCAAGCTGTTGGCCAGTCTCTGTCTCAAATTGTTGCCTTTGTCTACAGCGATCATGCTGATGCAATTGCTGTTCCCTTTGAAACGCGGTACTGGTGTGCAGATAGACGAGGCTGTGCGTCATACTGCAACCGCGTTTGGGCGGCGCAGTAATCAGGATTGTTTGTTGATCTCACTATGCCGCCATGCCTATTTGCGTCGACTTGGAATTTTCTCAAAAATCCTTCTTGGATCACACGTCCCGACAGAAAAAATGCATGCTTGGGTGCAGATTGGCGACCATCCAGTTTTGGAGTGTCCTGATGTTTTAGTGCATTATCAGGCTTGCGTTGCGTATTTTTGAGCATCTTGATTAACACAAGCATGCTTCCATCACCCACGTGTGCTCACCCCGTATCTCACGCATTTTTCACGGCGATTTTCAGTGAGGTAAGGGCAAAAAAAACCGACTCGCAAGAGCCGGTTTTTACGCGGGGCGCCGGATTCAGTAGCGACCGCCGCCGTAGCCACCCGTGCCGTAGCCAACGTCCGAGCGCTTGCTGGCGGTGTAGCCGCCTGCGTCACTGCGCTCTTCGCGTGGGCGGGCCAGGTTCACCACAATCGAGCGGCCATCCACGGACATGCCGTGCAGGCCGTTGATGGCGGCCTGGGCCACTTCAGCGTTGGCCATCTCCACAAAGCCGAAGCCCTTGGAGCGGCCGGTTTCGCGGTCCATCATGACCTTGGCGGAGGACACACCACCAAACTCGGCAAAGTTGCTTTGCAGGCTGACATCGGTCACGGAATAGGGCAGGTTGCCCACATAGATTTTGCTGCTCATGGAAGAGCCTTTCTGAAAAATGGCGCGCAACGAATGGCACACCGTTGGGGTTCGGTGCTGCGGGTGGGGAGCCCGCAGCGAGGAAAAAATGGGGAGGAAGGGGAGGAGAGAAGCCTCTGCGCTGGGCGGCAGGGGGCGGTCAGCACTGGGGCGGGTGCTGCATGCAGGTTTGCAGCCAGCCTTGGGTGACGGCAAAAAGCCGGGCAGCTTCGCGCGAGGCGAAGGCTTTGTCAAAACGGAACACGCGGCAGTAGCTGCCGTTGCCCTGGGAGCGATGGACTGAGAACGAGGCGCGAAAGCGGCCACAGTCGGTGGGGTGTGTCGCGGGCGAAACGACGTATTGGCCCATGGAGATGGCAGTCTGTGAAATCTGGATCAATCAGGATCGCAGGCCTGCAAGAGGCGGCCTGCGTGAGCATCAAGGGACGCGGTGGGCTGCAGCTCTACAGATCCACTGGGCGACAAGGTCGCAAAAGGCGGCCTGCGTGAGGGGCTGAAAGCTTTCCGTATGCAGGCGATGCGGTGACTGCCCATGGGGCCGTGACTGCAATGGGTTGAATTATATCCAAAAAAAGCATTTGGATTTCAATCAATATTCTTTGGGGTTTTAAAAAAGAGGGTCTGGGCTGCGCAGGCCCTGGCCAGTCTGGTTTCAAATGCTATAAATTTAGTAGCTGTTAGCGCTTGATCAGAAAGCGCTTAAGGCCCAAAAGCCCTCAAATCGCCAGCGGGTCCACGTCCACCAGCCAGCGGATCAGCCCCTTGTGCTCCGGCTGGCTGCGCGTCGCTTGCAATATCGGCTGCCACGCGGCCAGAAAGCGCTGCAGGGTGGCGCGGCTGCTGCTCTCCATCAGCATCTGGGCGCGCTCCACATTGGCAACGCGCTGGATCGTGAGCGGCACGGGCGGGAACAGGATCACCGTGCCGTCGGGCAAACCTGGCAACTGCGCCGCGTGCGCGGCGGCGGTGGCCGCCGTCAGAAAGCCCTGCGCCACCTCCTGCGTGCGCGCATCGGCCCGCACCAGCGCCTGGTATGAGAACGGGGGCATGGCGGCCTCTTCGCGCTCCTTGAGTTGCTGGGCGGCGAAGGCCTCGTAGTCGTGCTTGCGCAGCGCCTCGAACACGGCGTGCTGGGGGTGAAAGCTCTGCACCCACATTTCGGGCTGCGTGCCGTGCACCGCTTGGGCGGCCATGTAGGCAGCGTCCCGCCCGGCGCGGCCTGCAGCCTGCATCAGCAGGGAAAACAGCCGCTCGGCGGCGCGGAAGTCGCTGCTGAACAGAGCGCCATCGGGCTGCACGGCGGCCACCAGCGTGATGCGCCGAAAGTCGTGCCCCTTGGCAATCATCTGCGTGCCCACCAGCACGTCCACTTCGCCCGCGTGCACCTGGGCCAGTTGCGCTTCCAGCGCGCCTTTGGCCTTGGTGGTGTCGGCATCAATGCGCGCCACGCGGGCGGCATTGCCATCGGGGCGCT
>JAGOGU010000160.1 GCA_017996515.1 Allobrachymonas sp. | reverse complement strand
CAGCACGAGCTGGGCTTCCAGACCCTTGGCGCCATGTACGGTGAGCAGGCGCACGGTGTTTTCGCCGGGGTTGGCGGGGGCCGATTCACCATTGCCGCTGCGCATGGCGCGCACCCAGTCGTAAGCGTGCGGGTAGCGGCCGCCATGGAGCGCCAGCGCCTGTGCAGGCAGGGCGCGCAAATGTTGCAGCACGCTGGCGCGTTGGGCCGCAGGCACGGCAGTGGCGTAACGGGCCAGCACGTCGCCATCGTGGTAGATGGCGGCCAGCGAATCATGCGGGGGGCGTTGTTGCACCCAGCTTTGCCAAAGGCGCAAGGTGGCGCCCCATTGCGCCCAAGGGGTATCAGTGTCTGCGGAAGATTCAGACGGTGATTTGCCGGCCTGTTGCAGCAACCAGATCAGCCACGGCATGCGGGGCGCGTTGTTTTGTTCCCTATCTGCGCTGGAGGCATCTGTGGTTTGCAACGACTGGGCACGCACGGCCAGTTCCAGTTGCACCAATTGCGCATCTGTTGCACCAAAAAGGGGAGACTTGAGCGCGCGCGCCAACGAAAGGGTGTGCTGGGGCGAGACGAGGGCATCGACCAGCGCGACGATGTCTTGCACTTCGGGCGCATCGGCCAGCAATTGCTTTTGCGCCATTTGGCTGCGGATACCATACGCGGCCAAGGCTTGCTGCATGACCAGCAGGCGGTCGTTTTTGCGCGCCATGATGAGGATGTCTTGCGCTTGCATGCCTGCTTGCAGGCATTGAGCCAGCCACGCTGCGGCTTGCTGGCATTCGCGGGCGGTGATTTTTTCTTCGGCATCGGTTTGGGGCGTGGTCAGGCTGTCGCGCCAGGGGGCGTTGGCATCGGCTGCGGTGCTGGCGGATTTTTCCGGGCGTTCGATTACGGGCAGGGCCAGCACGCAACCTGTTGTGTGGGCGGCGGTGGTGTGCGTGCGAAAGTCGCTGAAATGCCCTTGCGCTTGTGCTGCCAACATCGTGGCATTGACGGCTTGCAGCACGGCCGGAGCATTGCGGCGGGTATGGTCGCAACTGAGAATGGCGCCCTGCATGCCGTGTTGCACAAAGTCGCGCGCCGCGCGAAACACGGCCGGGTCGGCGCGGCGAAAGCGGTAAATGCTTTGCTTGGGGTCGCCCACAATGAATACGCTGGGCGCTTGCCCGGTGCCGGCATAGCTGGCCAGCCAGGCGTGCAGGGCTTGCCATTGCAGGGGGGCGGTGTCCTGAAATTCATCAATCAGCACGTGGCGGATTTGGGTGTCCAGCCGTTCTTGCAGCCAGCCGCTCAAGCTGGTGTCTTGCAAGAGCGTGCGTGCGGCGTTTTCCACATCGGCCATATCAATCCAGCCGTTCTGCCGTTTAACGGCGGCATAACTGCGGCACAGCAGGCGCGACAGGCGCACCATGCGTTGCTGATGCACCCAGCCTGCGTGCTGGATGTTGGCTTGCAGTACGTCTTGCACGGCGGCTTGCGCGGCGCGTATGTGCTCCAGATGAGGTACTTTGTCGCTGAATTTGCGTGGCTCGCTTTTTTGCGTCATCAAGGCATCGTGAACGCCGCTCCAATCCTGGGCGGTGACGGCTTGTTCCAGCGCGGAGCCGAATGCCTGGAAGCTGGTGGCTGATGCAGAACCCAGCGCCCGCGCGGCATCCAGCAGCAGCTGGCGGCCTGCATGCCGTTGCAGCAGCCAGTCGCTGGGCTGCTCGCAGCCTGCCATATGGGGAAAGATGTCGGCAAATGGCGCAACAGACTGCTCCAGCACGCCTGCGTCATCGGCCAGGGTCAGCTCGGTGCGTTTGCTGAGGGCGTTGTGCAGGGCGGTGTGGGTGTTGCTGCGGCCGTGTGTTTGCACCAGCGCATGGAAGTCGGCCAGTGCGGCAGGGTCTTGCAGCACGGCCTGGTAAAACGGCTGCCAGGTGGCTTCGATGGCAGGGCTGTCGTCTTCCAGCAGTTCGTAATCGGCAGGCAGTTGCAGCTGCTGCATAACCTGCAAGGGCGCAGCGCGCAACAGCGCGGCAAACCAGCTGTGAAAGGTGCGGATTTGCACCGGCCTGCCATGCTGCAACAACCGCAGATACAAGCCCTGCAAGGCGGGCGCGTGTTGCTGTGCTTCGATCGCAGTCATGCCACGGGCTTGCAGTTCTTGCGCCAGTGCGGGTAATGGCTGATGGGCGAATGTTTCGAGCCACTCTTGCAGGCGTTGCAACATTTCGGCCGATGCCTTGCGTGTGAAGGTGATGGCCAGAATTTGCTCGGGCAAAGCACCGTCCAGCAGGGCGCGCACAATGCGCGATACCAGCATCCAGGTTTTGCCTGCGCCCGCGCAGGCTTCTACCAACACATGGTGTTGCGTGTGGCAGGCCAGGGCGTAAAACTGCGCGGGCGTGGCGGGCTGGCCGTTGATGGCGTAGGCCGCAGCGGCGGGCACGGTGTTGGCGGGGTTGGGAGTGGGCGAAGCGTTCATGCGTTGGCAGCTTGGTCAGCAGGCTGTTGGGGGGTGGCGCGAAAATCGCGTCGGCACAGGCCGCGTGCGGGGCAGTAATCACACACCTTGCCTTCGCCCAGCGCGGGCAGCGGCGCGCCTTGGGCGATGCGGCTGAGCTCATCGGCCAGAGTGTGCAGCAGTTTGGGCACCAAGGCGTTGGCGTCTTCTTGCGGGAAAGGCTTGGTCTGGCCGTCTTCTCCCAGATTGAGGTACATCGCCTGCACGGCCTGGGGTGCCAGCAGGGCGGCGTAGAACAGCAATTGGCTGTCTTCGCCGTCGCTGCGGATGCGCTTGCGGGTTTTGTCTGCCGCTTCGGTTTTGTAATCGATCAGTCGCCATGCGGGTTGGTCGGCCGTGGTGGCGGGCAGCTGGTCCATGCGGTCAATCGCGCCGGTAATGGTGACGGTGTAAGGGGGTAATTGCGTTACCGATTCGGGGGTATCGGGCGGCGGCGATTCATTCAGCAGCTCGGCCAGTTCGCGTTGGCGGCGCGTTTCACCCGCAGCGAACTGGGCGTGGGTGTGCGCAAAGTCTTGCAGCAACCATCGCAAGTAGCCGTCGCGCATGTGCGACCACACGCTGCTGAAGGGCAACAGTTCGGCTGCGCCCAGCCCCAGTTCTTTTTGCGCTTGCTGGGCGCAGGTGTCCAGCTGTTCCGCCAAAACAGGCTGTGCGGGTAGCGCAGTGGCGTTGGGCATGGCTTGCGCCAGCTCTTGGTGGAATAGATGCAGCGCGCGGTGCACCCAGTTGCCCAGGTCGCGCTTATCCACGACCGCATCCAGCTCGCGCACTTCGCGCAAGCCCAGCATGTTGAGCGCAAAGAAGCGATATGGGCAAGCGCGCAGATTGTTGTAGCTGCTGGCAGAAATGGTGTGCACCGGCAGGCTGCTGGCACAAGGCAGCGGCGCGGATGGGGTTTGCTCGGGCACGCTGCGCAGGGTGCGCGGGTCAGCCGCAGGGGTGATCGTGCGCAGCGCAGCGTCGGGGTGCAATTGCCATTCCAACAGCAGGGGGCTGGGCAGCAGTTCAACCGTGCCATCGCTGGCGCTGGTGATGATGTCCAGTTCGGCAAACGAGAGCACGTATTGCCAGACATGGCGCTGTGCCTGCTGCAGTTGCTCCTGATCGGGAAGACCCAGCAGGGCGCGCTGCGCGCGGGTCCACAAGCCCGGCGGGGTAGGCGCGGCAGGCAGGCGCTTTTCGTCACAGCCGGGCATGATGACGGCGGCAAAGGGGCGCGCCAGCAACTGGCTGGGCGGCACAATGGACACCTGCTCTTGCAGGGGATAGTCGGGCACAAAGCTGGATGCCTCCAGCACCTGCGTGAGCCAGTGCATGAGCGTTTCAAGCGGCCAGGCGGTAGCGGTACTGGCAGGCCACGCGGGCGCGCCGGTT
>JAGOGU010000159.1 GCA_017996515.1 Allobrachymonas sp. | reverse complement strand
GTGTTCACACTGCGCGTGTTGAGTCCGTCAAAACCTGAAAAATTTCAAAACATTGGAAGCCGCTAGCTTGCGGTATACGAATACAAATCAACCACCAAGGAGAAAACCCATGAAAGTGTTTTACGACAAAGATTGTGATCTGTCCCTCATCAAAGGCAAAACCGTTGCCATCATTGGCTACGGCAGCCAAGGCCACGCGCATGCGCAAAACCTGAACGACAGCGGTGTGAAAGTGATTGTGGGCCTGCGCAAAGGCGGCGCGAGCTGGAGCAAGGTAGAAAAAGCCGGCCTGACCGTGATGGAAGTGGACGCTGCGGTCAAGGCTGCTGACTTGGTCATGATTTTGCTGCCGGACGAAAACATTCCTGAGGTGTACAAAAACAATATCGAGCCCAACATCAAGCAGGGCGCTACGCTGGCGTTTGCGCACGGCTTTAACGTGCACTACAACCAGGTGGTGCCACGCGCCGATCTGGACGTGATCATGGTTGCGCCCAAAGGCCCAGGCCACACCGTGCGCTCCGAATACCTCAAAGGCGGCGGCGTGCCTTCGCTCATCGCCGTGTATCAAGACAAGAGCGGCAAGGCGCGTGACCTGGCCTTGTCGTATGCCATGGCCAACGGCGGCGGCAAAGGCGGCATCATCGAAACCAACTTCAAGGAAGAAACCGAGACCGACCTCTTCGGTGAGCAGGCCGTGCTGTGTGGCGGTGCCGTCGAGCTGGTGAAAATGGGCTTCGAGACCCTGACCGAAGCGGGCTATGCGCCCGAAATGGCCTACTTCGAGTGCCTGCACGAACTGAAGCTGATTGTGGACTTGATGTACGAAGGCGGCATTGCCAACATGAACTACTCCATCTCTAACAACGCAGAGTATGGCGAGTACGTGACCGGGCCAGAAGTCATCAACGAAGAAAGCCGCAAAGCCATGCGCAATGCGCTCAAGCGCATCCAGAATGGCGAATACGCCAAGATGTTCATCAACGAAGGCCGCTTGAACTACCCCAGCATGACTGCGCGTCGCCGCCAGAATGCTGAGCATGCCATTGAGCAGGTGGGCACACAACTGCGCGCCATGATGCCTTGGATCGCCAAAAACAAACTGGTGGATCAAAGCCGCAACTGATGCGGCACGGGGCTGGATGGATGCATAGCCATCACCTACCGCAACGACAGGAGCTGCTTGCATGAGCGAAGACCTGTTCGGTGACGCTGCGCCAGAAGGTTCGCCTTCTGGCGTTGTCGCATCTGGTGCTGCCACATCCGGTGCTGTCGCATCGGGCGGGCAGGGCGCTGCCGCGCCGCATGCGGCCAGCACACCACTGGCCGAATTGTTGCGGCCGCACAGTCTTGACCAGGTGGTTGGCCAGTCGCATCTGCTGGCACCGGGCAAGCCCTTGCACACGGCTTTTGCCTCGGGCAAGCCGCACTCCATGATTTTGTGGGGGCCGCCCGGCGTGGGTAAAACCACGCTGGCGCGCCTGATGGCGCACGCGTTTGACTATGCGTTCATTGCGTTGTCGGCTGTGTTCAGCGGTGTGAAAGACATTCGCGCCGCCATGGAGCAGGCGCAAGCCCATGCCGCACAAGGGCGCGGCACCATTCTATTCATTGACGAAATTCACCGCTTCAACAAAAGCCAGCAAGACGCTTTACTGCCCTTTGTTGAATCGGGGCTGGTGGTGTTTGTTGGCGCCACGACCGAAAATCCGTCGTTTGAAGTCAATTCGGCCTTGCTCTCGCGGGCGCAGGTGTATGTGTTGCATTCTTTGTCCGATGATGAACTGATGCAACTGGCGCAACGCGCACTGTATGCCATGCCAGACATCCACATGGCAGATGATGCCCTGCAAACGCTGGCCGCACTGGCCGATGGTGATGCGCGGCGCTTGCTCAATGCCTTGCAGCAAGTGCAGGTAGCGGCGCAAGCTGCCGGCAAGGCAGAGGTGGATGCGGCCTTTGTGCAGCAGGCGCTGGGCGAGCAGGCGCGGCGCTTTGACAAGGGCGGCGACAATTTCTACGACCAGATTTCAGCGCTGCATAAATCGGTGCGTGGCTCGCATCCCGATGCGGCGCTGTATTGGCTCACCCGAATGCTGGACGGTGGCGCAGACCCACGCTATCTGGCGCGGCGCATTATCCGCATGGCGTGGGAAGACATTGGTTTGGCAGACCCCAAAGCCATGCAGATGGCCAATGATGCGGCGCTGACGTACGAGCGCCTGGGTAGCCCTGAAGGCGAGCTGGCACTGGCGCAAGCCGTGATCTATCTGGCCGTGGCGGCCAAAAGCAACGCGGGCTATATGGCATACAACCAGGCGCGCGCCTTTGTCAGGCAAGACAAAAGCCGCGAAGTGCCTATCCATTTGCGCAATGCTCCCACCAAGTTGATGAAAGAGCTGGGGCATGGGCGCGCCTACCGCTACGCACACGACGAACCGCATGCCTACGCTGCGGGCGAAACCTATCTGCCCGATGGTGTGGCTGAGCCGGGGTGGTACCAGCCCGTTGCGCGCGGGCTGGAAATCAAGATCGGCGAGAAACTGGCCTTGCTCAAGACATGGGACGACGAGGCCAACAAAAAAATAGGCAAAGAATAAACAAAGATGTGGCTCTATGCCGCATCAAGCAACTGCTGCCCGCAAGAGCCTGTTTACAATGCCAACCATGTTAGCCAAACGCATCATTCCCTGTCTCGACGTCACCAACGGCCGCGTGGTCAAGGGCGTCAATTTTGTTGAGCTGCGCGACGCAGGCGACCCGGTTGAAATTGCCGCACGCTATAACGATCAAGGCGCAGACGAACTCACGTTTCTCGACATCACCGCCAGCAGCGACGACCGCGATCTGATCCTGCACATCATCGAGGATGTGGCCTCGCAGGTATTCATCCCCTTGACCGTGGGCGGCGGCGTGCGCACCGTGCAAGACGTGCGCCGTCTGCTCAATGCCGGCGCAGACAAAACCAGCTTCAACTCGGCCGCCATTGCCAACCCGCAAGTGATACGCGATGCGGCGCAGCGTTACGGCGCGCAATGCATTGTGGTGGCGATTGATGCCAAGCGCCGCACCAGCGCAGAAGACATTGCCGCGCGTGGCGAAGGCTGGGATGTGTACAGCCACGGCGGGCGCAAAAACACGGGGCTGGACGCCGTAGCCTGGGCGGTACAAATGGCGGAATATGGCGCAGGCGAAATTCTGCTGACCAGCATGGATAAAGACGGCACCAAAAGCGGCTTTGACTTGGAGCTGACCCGCACGGTCAGCGATGCCGTTGCCGTGCCTGTGATTGCCTCTGGCGGCGTAGGCGCCCTGGAACACATGGCAGACGGCGTGCAGCAGGGTGGCGCCGATGCGGTGCTGGCTGCCAGCATCTTTCACTATGGCGAATACACCGTGCAGCAGGCCAAGCAATACATGGCTGCACGCGGCATTGCCGTCAGGCTTTAATGGGGGATGCCATGACAGTCAGCTGGCTGGACGCCATCCGCTGGGACGCCAACGGCCTGGTGCCGGTGATTGCGCAGGAGCAGAGCACGGGCGATGTGCTGATGTTCGCCTGGATGAATCGCGAAGCTCTGCAAAAAACCGCCGAACTGGGCCGGACCGTGTATTTCAGCCGCTCGCGCGGCAAGCTGTGGTACAAGGGCGAAGAAAGCGGCCACGTGCAAACGGTGCACGACATGCGGCTGGATTGCGACAACGATGTCATTTTGCTGCGAGTGACCCAAACAGGGCACGATCCCGGCATTGCCTGCCATACGGGCCGCCACAGTTGTTTTTACCAACAATTGCAAAATGGGCGTTGGCGGGCGGTAGATCCGGTCTTGAAAGACCCCGAAAGCATCTATAAATAAGCGGGCAGGGCGCTGCCGTTGCTGCTTGTTTCTGCTTATTCATGGCGTGGCGCAGCCGACCGCGCTGATTCCGCAAAGAA
>JAGOGU010000158.1 GCA_017996515.1 Allobrachymonas sp. | reverse complement strand
CTCAAAATCTGGCATTGCGAACCCAGCCAGCGCGCCAAGGGCTCCAGCACAGGCCAAGCCTGCGGCAAGGTGTACATATGCATCGTGGCGTTTTTGTCGCAATGCAAGTCCAGCACCAAATCGGCATCGCAAGCCATTTGCAGCAGCACCACATGCAAGCCTTCAAGGATGTTGGCGGCTTGGTATTTGGCCAATACCGTGCGCATGGCGGCACGAACCACAGCCAGGTTGTGCTCGGCATCTTGCCCCAACGCAGGCGCGCTCGCGCTCTGCAAATGCGCCAGAGTCTCTGCAAAAAAAGGCAGTGTGCGCAAGCGGTTGTAGTTCTGTGCCGTTGCCAAATCAAAACGCCCGATCTGGCTGTACATCACCGTTTGGCGCAACCCCAGCGGATTGCACAAAGGCACCACCACGATCTGCGCCTGTATCCGCTGCTGCGATTCCAGCTCTTGCAAGCGCTGGCACAATTGCCAAGCGGCCAGCGAGCCTGGCAATTCGTCCGCATGCAAACTGGCCTGCACATAAACTTTGCGCGCCGCCTGCTGCGGCCCGTAATGAAAGGCCGTAACCACCGTTTCGGTGCCCGGCAGGCCACAGGGCAAAGGAATCAGGCGTTTTTCCATATCAACTCCGTGTGTACTGTGCTTTCACAGGGAAAATATTTGCGTTGCCTCTTTACCGACAAACAGGCTGGCCAACCGGTCTTTGCATACCGGTCACCGCGCACCCGAAATGGCAGAGCATCAAGCGGCACCAGGCAACCTTAGCACGATTGCGGATACAGGCAAAGAAAAAAGACTGGGCACAGCAGATGGCGCGCGTCTGCGCCACCCAGGCCCTTCGATCCGATTCAACCAGACAAGAGCTGTCAGATATCGTTTTCCGCCCGCACACCACGCCCCATGAGCTGCTGCGCAGCCTGCACGGCCGTCAAGCGGCCATCCAGCAAGGCCACCACGCAGCGTGTAATCGGCATATCGACCTGCAAAGCATCGGCGCGCGCCAGAACCGTTCGGGCGCAGTACACGCCTTCTGCCACATGGCCCAAAGTATCTACGGCCTGCTGCGCCGTGAGCCCCTGCGCCAACAGCAAGCCCACGCGCCGGTTGCGGCTCAGGTCGCCGGTTGCCGTCAGCACCAGATCGCCCATGCCGCTCAAGCCCATGAATGTTTTTTCATCAGCGCCCAATGCCCGCCCAAAACGGGTCATTTCAGCCAGACCGCGGGTCAGCAAGGCTGCTCGTGCATTCAGACCGGGGCTGGCAAAGCTTGCTTCAGCCTGCGCCTGAGATGCGGCAGCCTGCTGCGCCAAACCATCCAGTACGCCTGCGGCAATCGCCATCACGTTCTTGACCGCGCCGCCCACTTCCACACCAATCCAATCACTGCTGGTGTACAGGCGCACCATATCCCCATGCACCGCCCGCACCGTGGCCTGACACACTTCCGCATAGGGGCTGGCAACCACCATAGCCGTTGGCTGGTTACGCGCCACTTCTTGCGCAAAGCTCGGGCCACTCAACACGCCTGCACGCAAATCGGGGGCAATTTGCGCCATCACTTCGTGTGGCAGCAAGCCGTGCGCCGCACCAGTCTGAACGGCTTCAAACCCTTTGCACAGCCACACCAGCGGTTGCCGCAGATCGCGCAAAGCCGTCAGCTGATCGCGCAAGCCCGCAACGGGGCACGCCACCAGCACCAGATCGCAATCGGCTACATCTGCCGTTTGTGCCGTGCCTGCATGGATGCGCACCGTATCCGGCAAACGCAAGCCCGGCAAATAGCGCGCGTTTTCGCGGGTTTGTTGCATGGCGGCGGCTACGTCCGCCTCGCGCGTCCACAAATGCACCGCATGCCGCCGCGCCAATTGCAAGGCCATACCAGTACCCCAAGCGCCAGCGCCCAAAACAGCAATCTTCATGGTGGCATCCGATGAGATGGACATAGAGGTTTACAGCTTCCGAAAGGCAACTCTGGCTCATGGCCGCATCGGTTGAGAAACGGATGCGGCCGCCATGCGCCGCAATCAGTGTTTGGTTTGCTCGCCGTCTTGGGTTTCGGCTGCCGCAGCAGGCGGACGTTGCTCGTACATGGCCTGGAAGTTGATTTCACCCAGATGCACGGGTGGGAAGCCCGCGCGCTGGATCAGATCCGCCACGTTGCCGCGCAGATAGGGATAGACGATTTGCGGGCAGGCAACGCCCATGATGCGATCCATTTGATCCGCAGGCAAGTTGCGCACTTCAAAGATGCCGCCCTGACGCGCTTCCACCAGGAACAAGGTGCGATCATTGATTTTGGTCTGCACAGTCGCCATGACGGTAACTTCGTAAATGCCGTCCACGATTTGCGCGGCTTCCACGCCGATCTGGATTTCAACAGCGGGTGTTTCTTTTTCCAGCAAAATAGCAGGCGAGTTGGGCTGTTCCAGCGAGGCTTCTTTCAGATAAACGCGCTGGATGTTGAACACCGCTTCCTGTTGCTCGTTTTCAGTGGAGGTGTTTTCTTGCTGATTGTTTTGTGCATCGTCGGCCATAAGGGTTCACCTTCAGAAAAATTTTGAAACGTGCATTATGACAGGCCGGCAGCAAGGTCTTGCCGCTTTTCTGCATACACATTCATTTGCCACAAAAAATACCCAAAGCGCCGGGCACTTTGGGTATCTGTAAACGATAGGCAAGCCATCTTGAAGAACTCTGGCTACGCAGCCCAACATGCTTTTATTGCATGGGTACTGGCCCGCAGCCATCAGACAATCAACCACCTTGCAGCAGCGGCATCAAGCCGCCTGCCTGATCCAGCGCCACCAGATCATCGTGCCCGCCCACATGGTGATCACCAATGAAGATCTGCGGTACGGTCCGCCTGCCGGTGCGCTCGATCATGGCATCACGCTCGGTTGGGTTCTGGTCGATGCGGATTTCGTTGAACGCCGTTACGCCGCGTTCTTGCAACAGACGCTTGGCGCGAATGCAATAAGGACAAACGGCGGTGGAATAGATGGTTACGGGTGTCATTACAGCTTTCAAATAAGGTCAATGGTGTGAACAGGCTACCAGCACACTTTGCTAACCAACGGGGATCAGCACAAGGGCTCGCACCAACTCATGACCTTATGCTGCCACAACCGGCATATTGCCTTTCTTCCAGGCCTCCATGCCCCCGGCCACCGAATGGGCATTCTCGTAGCCCAATTTCTGCGCCAGCTTGGCGGCTTTGATTGAGCGCGCGCCCGTAGCACAAATAAACAGCACCGGCAGCTTTTTGTTTTTGACGGTAGTGGGCAATTTGGCTTCCAACTCGGCCAAAGGAATGTTTTTGGCCTGCACGGCACGGCCACCAACAAACTCTTGCGGCTCGCGCACATCCACCAGGATGGCCTTTTCGCGGTTCATTTGACGCACGGCCTCGTTCAGATCCATGCCCTCATTGCTCATATCCCCCATCAGGGCAGGAAACATCAGCAGCAAGCCGGAACCCACAGCCAACAGCGCCCAATACCAGTTATTCATCAAAAAAGTCACGTTTTTCCTTTCGCAGGCAAAGCCTAGTTGGCGCTATTCTAGAATATGGCGCTTATCCGTTTTCTTTTCAGCCCTCTTTTATTTATGCCTCAACTTGTACTGATCCGCCACGGCGAATCCACCTGGAACCTCGAAAACCGCTTCACCGGCTGGAGCGATGTTGATCTCACCCCCACCGGCGTGCAACAAGCCACCGATGCCGGCCGTTTACTGAGCCAGGAGGGGTTCACGTTTGACGTGGCCTATACCAGCCTGCTCAAACGCGCCATTCACACGCTATGGCACACGCTGGACGCCATGGATACACCTTGGCTGCCCACACATTGCGCCTGGCAACTCAATGAGCGCCACTACGGCGCGCTGCAAGGCCTCAACAAGAGTGAAGTGGCGCAGCAATATGGCGATGAGCAGGTGCTGATCTGGCGCCGCAGCTACGACA
>JAGOGU010000157.1 GCA_017996515.1 Allobrachymonas sp. | reverse complement strand
CAAGAATGGGGCTTAGTGTAAATGGGGATTAGCGAAAATGTCGCGCAATATCGTTAAAAGTGGCAATTGCCATCATGCAACCCAGCAAAATCAGCCCTGCTTTTTGCAGGCGCATCTGCCAAGCCTCTGATACGGGGCGGCCTGCGGCAGCTTCCCAGAGATAATATATCAAGTGCCCCCCATCCAGCACCGGAACGGGCAATAAATTCAGTACGCCCAAGCTGACGCTGATCAGCCCCAAAAAGGCGATATAAGCGCCCAGACCCACTTGCGCCGAACGGCCGGCATACTCGGCAATGGTCAACGGACCGCTGAGGTTTTTGAAGGAAATCTGGCCGGTCAGCATCTTGACGAAGCCTTTGACGCTGATGAGAGACACCTCCCAAACCTGCTTGAAGCCGTGGCTCAAGCCGTCCAACAAGCCATAGCGCACCATCACGGTCGCAGGCGCTTCTCCAAAATAGATGCCAACTCGCGCCACCTGCTTGCCGTTGGCTTGCTCCAGTTTCGGTGTGACTTGCAACTCCATGACCTGTCCCGCACGGCTGATTTGCCATGTTTGCGGCTTACCCGAAAGATCGGCACCAATCACCTGCTGCAATTGCATGGCATCACCAACGGTTTGCTGATTGATGGACAGCACCAGGTCTTTGTCTTGCACGCCAGCGTGCGCTGCTGCGCCATCTGCAATCACCTCCCGGACAACAGGTGGCATCCAAGGGGTGCCCACGCCGATGATTCGGGTAAAGCCTTCATCGGCTTCCTGCCCGGGCTGCATTTTGCTCAGAGGAACGATCAGGGTGCGCTCAGGCGCAGCCTGATTCGATTCGGTGGTTGCAGTCGGCAGGGTGGAGCGCACTTGCAATGCCACATCGCGCCGATCCAGTGCAGCCTGACTCAGGTTCCAGCTAAGTTGCTCCAGCGAGATAACGGGTTGCCAAGCATCTGCCGAAGCATGGCGCCATTGCAAAATCCGGTCGCCGCTGCGCAAACCGGCTTGTACGGCCAGACTGTGCTCGGGCGGCTGGGCAACGATCGGCTGCGCCTGCTGCATGCCATACCAAGCCATGGCAGTGTACAAACCCGCTGCCAACAGCAGATTGGCGATGGGGCCGGCTGACACAATGGCAAACCGCTTCCATACGGGCTGGGTGTTGAAGGCCAGATGCCGCTCGGCGGGATCGACCTCACCTTCGCGCTCATCCAGCATCTTGACGTAACCGCCCAGCGGTAGCATGCATAGCGCAAATTCCGTATGGGTTTTGGGACTTTTCCAGCTCAGCAGTGGCTTGCCAAAACCGATGGCAAAACGCAAAACTTTCACGCCACACCAGCGTGCCACCTGAAAATGCCCGTATTCATGAATGGCCACGAGCAAGCCGATAGCCACGATAAATGCCGCAATTGTGATCATGCCTGTACCTTTTGAACCAGCGATGCCGCCACGCTGCGCGCCTGTGCATCCAGCGCCAGCAAATCCTGTAGCGTAGCAGGTGGCTGAAAAGATATCTGTTGCAGGGTTTCTGCGTTGATGGTGTAGATCTGGTCGAAGCGAATGCGCCGCTCCAGAAAAGCCGCCACGGCCACTTCATTGGCGGCATTGAATACCACCGTGCTGCCTTGCGGTGCTGCCAGCACCTGCCAAACCAGCGACAGGCACGGAAAACGCTCCGGATGGCCGTGATGCTGCACCGATTCAAACGTCATCTGCACCATGTTCGAAAAATCCAGTCTGGCGGCGCCGCTCTCCATGCGGTGCGGCCAAGACAGGCCGTAGGCAATCGGCACGCGCATATCAGGCAAGCCCAATTGCGCCACGATGGACGCATCGCGGTACTGCACCATGGAATGCACAATGCTTTGCGGGTGGATGACCACATCCATCTTCTCAGGCGCCATGCCAAACAGATAATGCGCCTCGATCACCTCCAGCGCCTTGTTCACCATGGTGGCCGAATCGACCGAAATTTTGCGTCCCATCGACCAGTTGGGATGCGCGCACGCCTGCTCGGGTGTCACGTTTTTGAACTGCTGCGGATCCAGTGTGCGAAACGGGCCGCCAGAAGCGGTCAGGATGATTTTCTCTACCCGCTCCTGCCAGGTGGCAGGGTCGTGCGGCAAGGATTGGAAAATGGCCGAATGCTCGCTATCAATAGGCAAAAGCGTGGCCTTGCTTTGCTGCACGGCCTGCAAAAACACCTGTCCGCCCATGACCAAGGCTTCCTTGTTTGCCAGCAGCAGGCGCTTGCCCGCCTGGGCTGCTGCCAGGCACGGTGCCAAACCGGCTGCACCCACAATGGCTGCCATGACCACATCCACATCGGGGTACGATGCCAGAGTCAGCAAACCGGCTTCGGCGGCCAGTACTTCCGTGCGCAGGCCATGCGCCTGGCATTGCTCCCGCAGTTTGTCTGCATGTGGTGCCGAGGCCATGGCCGCATACCGGGGCTGATGCTGCCTGCACAGCTCCAGCATCTTGTCTACCTGCGTGGCCGCACTGATGGCAAACACGCCCAACCGATCGGGGTGGCGTGCGATCACATCCAATGTGCTGCTGCCGATGGATCCGGTTGCGCCCAGCACCGTGACCCATTTTTTTGTGTTGTTTTCCATGGCGTGTTTCAATCTCGGTCAAAGCCCCAAGCTTCAGCTTTGCATCCACATCGTGGCGGCAAAAGCCAGTGGCAATACCGGCAGCAAGGAATCGATGCGATCCAGAACACCGCCATGCCCGGGCAGCAGGTTGCTGCTGTCTTTCATTCCCACGCTGCGCTTCATGAGGGATTCGACCAGATCGCCCAGAATGCTCACAACGGCAATAGCCGCCGCCAGCAACAGCAATGCCGCCCAGCCGGCTTGCTGCACGGTTTGCGCGTAAAAATGGTTGCCTGGCAAAAAGCCAGCGCCCAGCACGGCCATCAGCAACACCCCTACCGTGCCGCCCAACGCGCCCGCCCAGCTTTTGCCTGGGCTGATTTGCGGTGCCAGCTTGTGTTTACCAAAAGCGCGCCCGGCAAAATAGGCGGCCACATCGGCCATCCAGACCAAGGCGATGACAGAAAGCAGATACCCCACGCCATATTGCGCGTGCAGACGCACGGTTGCCAGCCACGCCATGCAAAGCGAGAGCCAGCCCACCACCAATCGCACCATGCGCGGGATGCGCTGCCAGGCTGGCACCCCTGCTCGCAATAGGCCACAGGCATACAGCAACCAGATGAGCGACCAGATACTGGCAACCCACGCCCAGAAAATATTGGAGCCCAAATAGGGATGCTCTACCAGAAGCCAGCCACAACTCGCTACCATGAAAGCAGCAAACGCCCAAGCCCCCGCATCGGACACATTGCTCAAGCGCCCCCACTCCCAACCGGCAGCACCAATCAACACGATCATGAAAAGAGGAAAAGCCAAGGGTGACGGATGGCTCAATACGCCCAACAACACCACGAGCAAGACCAGCGCGGTGATGACGCGTTGCTTCAACATGCTCAGTCGCCTTTCTGTTGTAGTTGTTCAGACGTTTGCCCGAAGCGTCGCTCGCGTCGCTGAAAATCGAGCAAAGCCGCATCCAGAGACTGTTCGTCAAACTCCGGCCACAAGGTATCGCAGAAATACAGTTCGCTATAGGCCGTTTGCCATAGCAGAAAGTTGCTGATGCGTTGCTCGCCACCCGTGCGGATGAGTAAATCGGGGTCGGGCACATGACTCAAAGCCAAGGCTTGTTGCAAGCTTTCTTCGGTAATTTCCTGCCCCTGACGAGCCAGTTTGGCGGCCGCTTGCACCATATCCCAGCGCCCGCCGTAATTGACGCACACGTTCAGAATCAGTTGCTGGTTGTCGCGGGTGGTGTGCTCAGCCTCGCTCAGCGCATGGCGCATCGAGGCAGACAAGGCGCTGCGCTCACCGACAAAATGCAGTTGAATGCCTTGGGCATGCAGTTCGGGCACTTCTTTGGTCACGGCTTTGAGGAGCAAGTCCATC
>JAGOGU010000156.1 GCA_017996515.1 Allobrachymonas sp. | reverse complement strand
CGACGCAAAGCCTCTTCCACCATATCGGGCAACTCTGCCGACAGCGGACGCTCGACATCAGCCAGATAGCTCGCAATTTCTTCATCGCCCAAATTGCCCCATAAGCCATCGGAGCACAGCATGATCCTGTCTTTTTGTTGCAAGCGCATGGGCAAAGAGACGTCAAAAACAGGCCGACTGGGTGAACCCAAACACGTAAAGAGTACATTGCGGTTGATATTTTCAGTTTTGACCGCAAAAAACTCTCCTTGCTCCATATAGCTGTGATCGCGCGTACGCAGCAGAATTTTTCCTTCTCGCACGACATACAGCCGTGAATCACCGCAATGCACCCAGATGGCATGCCCTTTTTGCACCAGAGCAGCAACCAACGTTGTGCGCGGCGTATCAGGCAGCCCTTTTTCTCCCGCATACCGTACGATGCGATGGTGTGCCGCCAGCAGGCTGTCTGACAGAAAATCTGCCGGTTTTTTGATCGTGGGTTGCGCCTGCTGCTGGAATTGCGCCGCCATGGTTTGCAAGGCCAATTGCGCAGCCACCTCGCCTTCGGCGTGACCGCCCATGCCATCGGCCAGCACGAACAAAGCGGCATCGCGGGTATAGCAATACCCCATGCGATCTTCGTTGTTTTTTCGACCGCCTTTGCGGCTCAATTGAAAAACATTGAATTTCATGGACGACTTCCTGGTAACAAAAGACGCGACAACCCGCCGGATTTACGCCCCGCTTGATCAGGCGCTGCCAAATCACCCAACACACTGTCCAGATGGCCTTTGATACGTTGCGTCAGCGGCGCATCCGGATCATTTCGCGCCAAATCAGACTCCATTTCCTTGACCAGCGCATGCACGGATTGAGGGCGCGCCAAGGGGTTCAGCGCCATGCACCACTCCACCATTTCGATCAAATGGTCGGAATACACCTTGCGCATTTTGGAAAGCGCCAGACTCAACCTGTCTCTTTCAAGCCGCTGCGGCGCCGCATTGGGCGGATAGCCCAGCATGCAAACAAAAATACAGGCGCCGATGGCGTAAATATCCGTCCACGGCCCCAGATCTCCTTTGCGCCGATACATCTCGGGCGCAGCAAAGCCGGGCGTGTACATCGGGCGCAAAAAATTGATCTCGTGGTTGATAACTTCACGCGCCGCGCCAAAATCGATCAGTACCGCCCTGTCGTCGTTGGTGATGAAAATATTGGCCGGTTTGATATCAAGATGCAGCATGCGATGCTGATGCACCACCCGCAAGCCGGTGAGAATTTCATCGAACAAGGAATAAATGGTTTCCTCGTGAAAGACGCGCTGTTTTTTTCGTGATCGCGCCGTCATCACAAAATCCTGCAGCGATGCGCCCTCCAGCAGGTTCATGACCATATAAACGGTTTCGTTCTCGCGAAAAAAATTGAGTACGCGCACCACCGCAGCATTCGAGATCTGCGCCAGCGCACGCCCTTCTTCAAAGAAGCTCTTCAACCCCAGCCGATACAGCGACAGCTTTTCTGGCTGTACCACCGGAATTTTTTCGCCTTCTGCGCGCGAACACAAAGCCGCTGGCAAATATTCCTTGATCGCAACCAGCCGCCCCTTCTTGTCGATTGCTTTGTACACCAGGCCAAACCCGCCCGATGCAATTTGATGCACGATGCGATATTCACCCAAATCGGAATCAGGAGGCAATGAAGCTGGCTTGGTATCAGGCGTTGCTGCGGCCATGAGAGTTCAATCATTCAAAAAGCAAAAACAGCGTAAAGCTATACTTTCGCCAATGGATTTTTTGCCCACAAACAGGATATTGGAGATTAAGTATGTCAGTTTACAGCATGACCGGTTACGCCTGCTTGCATCTTTCTTGTCCTGATACGAACAATGAAGAAAAAACGACACATTTCACCGATACACAGCCAGGTTGGCGTCTGACTTTGGAGTTGCGTTCGGTCAACAGCCGCTTTCTGGATCTGTCTTTCAAGCTCCCTGATGAACTGCGCCCTTTCGAATCAGCCATGCGCGAACTGCTGCAAAAGCAGTTGCATCGCGGCAAGATGGAACTGCGCGCGCAGCTGGAGGCCAACCACCATGACCCGCACGGCGCACCAACCTCTCCCAGCCCGCAAACCCTGCATCAGCTCACCTATCTCCAGAACCAGATCCTGACCTGGTTCCCCAACGCGGCACCGCTTTCGGTCGCCGAAGTGCTGCGCACGGCCAACCCTGCCAAACCCACCCTTGCGCCCGACGCCCTGCAAGCATGGCTGCTGCAAAGCATGCACAGCCTGATTGCGCAGATGCAAACCGCGCGGCAAGCTGAAGGGGCGCAACTGGCGCAGGCATTGCGCAACCGCACGCAGCAATTGCGGGCGCTGTGCGAGCAGGCGCAACCAATGATTCCCCGTCTGGTGGCGCAGCAACGCGAGCGGTTTCTTGAAAAATGGCAAGAAGCCCTGCAACAGGCAGGCAGCAATATTTCTGCTGAGGCGGCGCAAGAGCGCGCGCTGACCGAAGCCACCGCGCTGGCGTTACGCATCGACGTGGCCGAAGAATTGGATCGCATTCAGGCTCATCTGCAAACCATCGATTCCTTGCTGGAACAAGGCGGCTTGCTGGGAAAGCGGCTGGACTTTCTCATGCAGGAACTGCATCGCGAGGCCAACACCTTCGGCTCCAAATCGACCAGCCTGGATACGTCGCAAATCGGCATCGACATGAAAGTGCTGATCGAGCAAATGCGCGAGCAAGTGCAAAACATCGAATAACTCTCTGCAACCCTACACCACCATGAATCCAACAAAAGCATCTACAAACGAAACGCTCGCCCATCCTGGCAACCTCCTGGTCGTCTCCGCTCCCAGCGGTGCGGGCAAATCCAGTCTGGTCAAAGCCCTCATGGAGCTGGACGCTGACGTGCGCGCCTCTATCTCGCACACCACGCGCGCGCCACGCGGACAGGAACTGGATGGACGCGAATACCATTTCGTGGATGCGCAGCGCTTCAACGACATGGTGGCGCGCAATGAATTCATCGAATGGGCCCATGTGCACGGCAACCAGTACGGCACATCGCGCCAAGCGGTGCAAGATCTGCTGCAAGCCGGGCAAGACGTCATGCTCGAGATCGATTACCAAGGCGCCTTGCAAGTCAAAGAAATCTTCCCGCAGGCCATTCTGATCTTCATCCTGCCGCCCAGCTGGGAAGAGCTGCGCGCCCGTCTACAACGCCGAGGCGAAGACAGCAGCGAAACCATCGAGCAGCGCCTGCATAACGCCCAAACGGAAATGCTGCACGCTAAAAAATTCGACTTTGTTATAATCAACGAAATATTCGAGCGCGCTTTGTTCGACCTCAAAACCATCGTTCACGCCCAACGCCTGAAATACACCGCCCAGTCTTGCGCACGCGCTGCCGTATTTTCCGCATTGCATATTGGCTGAGCGATTTTTCCATTGTTTTCACACCTTCTCTGGAGTCCGCTTCTCATGGCTCGCATTACCGTCGAAGATTGCTTGGCAAGCATTCCCAACCGCTTTCAACTGGTTCTGGCCGCCACCTATCGTGCGCGCATGCTGGGACAAGGCCACACGCCGCGTGTGCAAACCCGCAACAAGCCGGCCAGCGCGGATGTAGTTGTGACGTACAGCTTGCACACGCCGCGTGTGCAAACCCGCAACAAGCCGGCCGTGACCGCGCTGCGCGAAATTGCCGACAAAAAAGTTGGTCTGGAAATGCTCAAAAAAGTGCCGGGCTGAGCTCCTGGCGCTGCAGACCACAGCACCCGATCTGAAAAGCGCCCTTGCGGCGCTTTTTCTTTTCCCACGATCAGGGCGACCTTAGAGGCAATGGGCAATAGGAACACCTAACTAGGCAAGCCCCAAGTCGGCACCCACCTTTTTTCTAAAAAAACCAGCAACCTCGCTCTACTTGAAACCCCCAATATGAAGGACGTGCACAGTGCGTGTAAGATAAGAAATCCTTTCGATACCGATTGATACACGAAAGTGTGACGC
>JAGOGU010000155.1 GCA_017996515.1 Allobrachymonas sp. | reverse complement strand
CCACAGCAGGCGCGCGCCCAACGCACCCAGGCGGCGCTGCGAAACATCAGGGGGGGCGGCTTTGCTCATGATGCGGCCGATCGTACCAGCGGGCGCGCCATTCGCCAATGCGTGGGACTTTTTCTGCAGAAGCCTGCCGCTTTCGGTTGCGCGCATGCCATGCCACAGCCATGCGTCCCTGATTACGCCCGCTTACCTTGCCCGCCGGCACCGCATGGCAATTCTTGCCTACCAGCAGCCGATACACCCTATCATTGCCTTACCCGCCGCCTGCATTTGCATCTGCATGGGCGGTATTGACTTACTCGATTGTTTGCATGACTGCTCACGCTACCGACGAAAAAACCCGCGCCCTGCGGCGCATGAAAGGCGTCGCCCTGGCCGCGCTGCTGCTGGCGCTGGCACTGCTGGCGTGCAGCATCTACATGGGGCGGGAAGGCTGGTGGGGCTGGATCGGCGCCTTTGCCGAGGCCGCCACCGTGGGCGCGCTGGCAGACTGGTTTGCCGTGACGGCGCTGTTTCGGCATCCGTTGGGCGTGCCGATTCCGCACACCGCCATCATCCCGCGCAACCGCCAGCGCTTGGCCAATGCCCTGGCGCAATTCGTGCACGACAAATTTCTCGACAAAGAAGTGCTGCTGCAACGCATGGCCGCCTACAACCTGGCGCACAAGCTGGGCGAGTTTCTGGCTCGCCCGGCCAATCTGCAACGGCTGACGCAACAGTTGCGGGAATGGCTGGCCACCACCGTGGCCGCATTCGATAGCCCCGAGCTGGAAAAAGAGCTGCTGGCCTTTGTGCGCAAACAGTTGCAGCAATGGGACGCCGCTCCTACCGCCGCGCAATTGATGCAGTTGCTCACGCTGGGCAATCACCACCAGCGCGCGCTCAACGCCACGCTGGAAAAAGTCTCCGAATGGATCGGCACGCCCGCCATTCGCCAATTGCTGGCCGAGCGCATGGTGGCCATGGCGCGCCGCGAATATCCCAAGCTGGTGTGGATGACCGACAAGCTCGACTACACCGAAGACCTGGCCGCCAGACTGGCCGAGCAACTGGCGCAATCGCTGATCGACGAATTGCAAACCGTGCTGGCCACGCCCGAGCACCCGTTGCGCCAGCACTACGCCGCAGAAGTGGCTAACTGGCTGCAACGCCTGCAAACCGACCCCGCCTTGCAGCAACAAGTGCAGCAGTTCAAAGACCAGCTGATCGCGCACCCTGCTTTGCACGATTACGTGCAGCGTATCTGGCAACATGGCCGCCAGTGGCTGCAACAAGATTTGCGCAGCGAGCAATCGGTGCTGGCGGCCTGGTTCATGCGCTACGCCGCCGCCCTGGGCGAGCGCCTGCAACACAACCCGGCCTGGCAAAACGCCCTCAACAGCCAGTTGCAGGTGGTGGCCTGGCATCTGGCGGATCACCTGCGCGTACTGGCGCCCGAACACATCCGCCGCACCATGCAAAGTTGGGACGATGAAGACCTGGTGCGCGAAATCGAACGCCACGTAGGCCGCGACCTGCAATTCATCCGCCTCAATGGCACGGTCATCGGCGGATTGATCGGTGTGCTGATCTACGCCATCACGCACCTCAGGTTCTAGCCATCGTTTCTGCTCTGCTTTAACCGCAGAAACGATGAGCACAAGCAACATATCGCACAATCCACGGGCATCCGAGGCTTGACAGCTCCTTTCCATCCACTAAAATACTGTTTAAACACACAGTATGTTGATTTAACCAGTTTCTTTCCTTCCTTGCTGCACGGAGAATTTTCATGAGCAACATCACCGACCAGGCCGAAAAAACCAAAGCCCTGCAAGCCGCGCTGGCGCAGATCGAAAAACAGTTCGGCAAAGGCTCCATCATGCGCCTGGGCGAAGGCGAAGCCGTGCAGGACATTCAAACCGTCAGCACCGGCTCGCTCGGTCTGGATGTGGCGCTGGGCGTAGGCGGCCTGCCGCGCGGCCGCGTGATCGAAATTTACGGCCCCGAGTCATCGGGCAAAACCACGCTCACCCTGCAAGTGATTGCCGAAATGCAAAAAATAGGCGGCACCTGCGCCTTTGTCGATGCCGAGCATGCGCTGGATCCGCAGTACGCGCAAAAGCTGGGCGTCAACCTCAACGAGCTGCTCATCAGCCAGCCCGACACCGGCGAGCAGGCGCTTGAAATTGTCGATAGCCTGGTGCGCAGCGGCGCGGTCGATCTGATCGTGGTCGATTCGGTCGCCGCACTCACCCCGCGCGCCGAAATCGAAGGCGACATGGGCGACAGCCTGCCCGGCCTGCAAGCCCGCCTCATGAGCCAGGCCCTGCGCAAGCTCACCGCCACCATCAAAAAAACCAACTGCATGGTCATCTTCATCAACCAGATTCGCATGAAGATCGGCGTCATGTTCGGCAGCCCCGAAACCACCACCGGCGGCAATGCGCTCAAGTTCTATGCGTCGGTGCGCATCGACATCCGCCGCATCGGCGGCATCAAGAAAGGCGACGAAGTCATCGGCAACGAAACCAAGGTCAAAGTCGTCAAGAACAAAGTTGCACCTCCGTTCAAAGACGCCACCTTTGACATTCTGTACGGTGAAGGCATCAGCCGCTTGGGCGAAATCATCGACATGGGCGTGCAGGCCAAAATCGTGGACAAGGCAGGCGCCTGGTATTCGTACAACGGCGAAAAAATCGGCCAGGGCCGCGACAACACCCGCGAGTTTCTGCGCGAAAACCCCGACTTGGCCTACGAGATCGAAAACCGCATCCGCGAGCACCTGGGCATCGCCTTGCTCGCAGCCCCGGCCCCTGCTGCCACGGCAGCAGAAGACAAGGCGTAAGCACCGCCATGCCCAATTAGCTTGGTCGGATCGATCGGTAAAAAACAGGCAGCCGTGCGGTAACTGCTACAACGACGCGGCTGCCTCTGAACCAAACCCCATTGCCGTATTCAGTGTCGGTTGCGCCGATTGAACCCGTTGAGCCATCTGACTGCCTCTCGCGCCATGGTTACCCCTTCCGCCACCACCCTCAAGGACAAAGCCCTGCAACTGCTGGCTCTGCGCGACTATTCGCGCGCAGAGTTGCAGGCCAAGCTGCTGCGCTGGCTGCGCACGCAAACGGTCAAACAAGCGGCAAAACAGGCCACACAAACGGCAGGCGGCACGCACATACACGCCCAGGCACGCGAACACGCTCGGGGACAGCCTGATGTGGATGCCGACAACGCGGGCTACTACCTGCCCGAAGACACCGATGACCTGAACGAGCACGCACCCTCATCCGATGCAGAGGCCGGCGAAAACCATGCTTCGGAACTGGCACAGCAACACAAGCAGATTGCCGCCGTGCTGGACGAATTGCAGACCCAAGGCTGGCTCGACGACCGCCGCGCGGCCGAAGCCCTGTTGCACCAGCGCAGCGCTCGCCTGGGGCACATTCGCCTGCGCCAGGTGTTGCAGCAAAAAGGCATCGATGCCGATATCAGCCAGGAGCTGCTGCACGCAGCCGCCCAGACCGAATCAGAACGGGCGCACGCCCTGTGGCAAAAAAAATTCGGCACGCTGCCCACTACGCCCGCCGAGCGCGCCCGCCAGATGCGTTTTTTGGCCAGCCGCGGCTTCAGCGCTGCTATCATCCAGCGCATCATGCGGCACGCGCCTGACGACGACTTTGCCTGACAGCGCTGCGGGCTCTGCACCCTACGGTGCCGCGCCCTTGCCCTGTACGGATTTATTGATTTCCGCCTTGCCTGAAGCCCCCTGTTTATGAGCCTTGCTCTGGTATCCAGCCGCGCCCTTCTTGGGCTGGATGCGCCTGCCGTCACGGTCGAGGTGCATCTGGCCAATGGCCTGCCCAGCTTCACGCTGGTGGGGCTGGCCGACACCGAGGTAAAAGAAGCACGCGAGCGCGTGCGCAGCGCCATCCAAAACAGCGGACTGGAGTTTCCGAGCAATAAGCGCATCACGGTCAATCTGGCGCCTGCCGACCTGCCCAAAGACTCTGGCCGTTTCGATCTG
>JAGOGU010000154.1 GCA_017996515.1 Allobrachymonas sp. | reverse complement strand
GCATGGCACCGCACTGTTTCTGGACGTGGACGTGGTCATTACCGGCCCGCTGGATGATTTTTTTACCCAGCCCGGCGAATTTCTCATCATCCACGACTACAAACGCCCTTGGCGGATTACGGGCAACTCGTCCGTGTACCGCTTTGAAATCGGCGCACACCCCGACGTGCTGGATTATTTCCGCACGCACTTTGCCGAAATCCGCACGCAATTCCGCAACGAACAGGCCTACCTGTCGGACTTTTTGCACAAACAAGGCAAGCTCGCCTACTGGCCGACTGATTGGTGCCCCAGTTTCAAGTACCACTGCATTCCTGCCTGGCCCACCAATTACTGGAAAGCACCCTTTGTGCCGCCCAATGCCCGCATCGTCATCTTTCACGGCGAATGCAACCCGCCCGATGCCCTGGCCGGACGGCGCAACCGGCGCTTTCGCTTCATCCGGCCCACCCAGTGGATTGCAGACCACTGGCATGAATAGCAAGCAGCGGCGTACAGCTTCCCCTTTGGCACCATCTGCCACGCCTGATGCGCCGCCCGCCACCCGAAAAACAGCACCACCACCGTCGTCGTCTGCCCCCGGCAAGGTATTGCACGGCCTGGCGCCCGTGGTCGCACGCCATACCCGGCTGTTGATTCTGGGCAGCTTCCCCAGCGTGCGTTCGCTGGCCATGCAGCAGTACTACGCCCATCCGCAAAACCAGTTCTGGCGCATTTTGGGCCTGTTGTGGCAGCAGGATCTGATGGCCCTGCCCTATGCCGAACGCTGCGCACAGGCGCTGGCACACGGGCTGGGCATTTGGGATGTGTACGCCAGTTGCCAAAGGCAAGGCAGCCTGGATAGCGCCATCACCCACGCCACCGTGAATGACTTTGTCGCCCTGGCACGGCAATGCCCGCAATTGCAAGCCATTGCCCACAATGGCGGCGAGAGTTGGCGGCACCACAAGCACAGCGCCGCATTGGGCTTGCCGGTACATAAATTGCCTTCTACCAGCCCGGCCAATGCCAGTTGGAGCCTGGAGCGCAAGCTCGCCGCCTGGCGAGAGGTATTGCAGCCCTATGGCTTGTGCGATTAGCTTCGGGGCTGCTCAGACTTTTTTTATCCGCACGCAAGGCCGCACACAAACAAAACACCTGTACGCGTTACGTGTTGATTTGCTGATGGCTATGAACCGCACCTATTTTTTGTCCGGTAACGACAGAGGCAATGTCTGTGCCGCCGCATAGGCGGCAAAACTTTCCACATCGGCTGTGGTGCCCGCCACAATCAGAATATCTTCGGGTTGCAATACCGTATCAGGCTGCGCCACGATAAATTCCGTATCGCTGCGTTTAACGCCCATAACAGTGACACGAAAGCGGCTACGCAAGCTTGCCTGCGCCAGGCTTTGGCGGTGCAGCTCACGCGGCGTGCCGGTTTTGGCAATGGCAAAACCCTCCACAAATTCGACAAAGTCGATCATTTTGCCCGTTACCAAATGCGCGACCCGCTCGCCCATGTCCCGTTCCGGAAAAATCACATGATGTGCGCCCAAACGCTGCACGATGCGCCCGTGCGCCTCGGAATGCGCCTTGACCCAGATATCGCGCACACCCAGCTGGTTCAGATTCAATGTTGTGAGCACGCTGGCCTCCAGATCGTGACCGATGGCCACCACCACGTGCGCAAAATCCAGCACGTCCAGTTGCTTGAGCAAATCAGGGTCGCTCGTGTCGGCTTGCACCACATGCGGCAATTCGTCTGCCAGGCTTTGCACACGATCGGGATTGACATCTACGGCTAAGACCTGATGCCCCAACTCCACCAGCGCAGTGGCAACTGCCGTGCCAAAGCGCCCCATGCCGATGACCATGATGCAATCGGATGCATCAGCCACCGTAAACCGCTTTTTGCCGCTGATAGCTTCAAACAATTTACCCAACAATTGGTTTTTCCTCCGGATAACGATAGCTGGCGCGATAAGGCTGTGTCGCTAAAGCTACACCCAACGTCACAACGCCCACGCGCCCAATGAACATCAGTGCAATCAGAATGAATTGTGCTGCGACAGGCAATTTTGCCGTAATCCCCGCTGATATCCCTGTTGTGCTAAATGCGGAAAGAATTTCAAACAGCACATGCTCATAAGCGATATCAACCATTGGCGCCATCAACAAACTTGCCAAAACCACAATACCGCAAGCAAGCACCAGCAAGGTCAATGCCTGACGCAACACTGCGGGGCTGATGCGTCTGCCGGCAAACTCCGCATCGGGGTAGCCCCGCAACTCGCTCCACACGGCAATCAACAGCACCCCCATGGTCGTGACCTTGATACCCCCGCCCGTGCCCGAACTGCCCACCCCCACAAACATCAGCAAATAATGCAGCACGTATGATTCGGTGCGCAAACTAGCCAAGTCGATGGCATTAAAACCTGCGGTGCGAGCCGCTACCGATGTGAACAGGGCTGTCAGCCATTTGCCGCTCCATGACAGCGGTGCCAACGTTTGGCTGTTGCTCCATTCAAAAACCAAAATGCCCAAGGTGCCCAGCAGCAGCAAAGCGGCCGTCATCACCAAGGTCAAGTGCGCATGAATGCTCATGCGCGGCAGAATGCTTTTGCTGCGCATAGCAAGCAGGCGTTGCCACAGCTCGTACAGCACCGGAAAGCCCAGCCCGCCGATGATGATGCACAGCATGACGGGCAACAGCATCCACCAGTCGGAAGAAAAGTCCATCAAGCTGTTGGGCAGCAAGGAAAAACCCGCGTTGTTGAACCCGGATATGGCATGAAACAGCCCCAGCCACAACGCCTCACCCCAATTTTTTTCATACGCCAGCGCAAAGCGTGCGCTCATCCACAGCGCTGCCAGTAATTCGATCACCAGCGTGGTCACAAAAACAGCTGCCAGCACGCCCCTGATGTCGCTCATGGAGAGCACACGCGTTTCCGATTGCAGCAACAGACGCATGCGCAAGCGCATGGATCGCGCAGCCCACAAGCCCATCAAGGTGGCAGACACCATCATGCCAAAGCCACCAACCTGCATCATGATCATCAAAGCAGACTGACCGAAAGTGCTCCAATACGTTCCCGTATCAACCACTGTTAATCCAGTGACACAAACAGCTGATACAGCTGTAAATAGCGCCACCATCACATCGGGCGGCGCGGTACGGTCAACGCGCGCAATCGGCAACATTAACACGATGGTAGAGAGGGCAATCACTCCCGCAAATCCCAAAGCCACAATGGCCGAAGGATGCAGGGAATACCGTTTCAGCATGCTCATAAAATCAACAAAAAGCGCCAAAGGCCCAAAGCCTCCGATTATGGTTTTTCTTGCCCCACTTTTGCGGCTTCTGGCAAATTTTCTGTTTTTAGTTCATGTGCGTGCTCGCATGCATTGATTCGGTGCGTGCGGCCCGCCAAACTCTATGGAATAACCACCATCATATGACTGCGCACAACACCACGCCATCGCCCGCCTTTCCGCTTGCACTGGCTCTGCTATTGGTTGCCGTCATGGCATGGTCTGGCATCCATCCTGCCGATCGTGCCGTGTGGTGGGCCGAGATTATTCCGATTTTTCTGGTGTTTGGTGCGCTGGTGCTGAGCTATCCGTTGTTTCGCTTCAGCAACCCGGCGTATGCGCTGATGAGCCTGTGGTTGCTGATGCACACGGTGGGCGCACACTACACATTTGCCAATGTGCCGTTTGACTGGGGCAACCGGCTGCTTACGCCTTTGCTTGGCGAGGGCCGCAACCATTACGACCGCCTGGCCCACTACATCATTGGTTTCTACAGCTTTCCCATGGCCGAGTGGCTGCTGCGCCGCCGTTTGTGCGGCTTGAAGCTGGCCTTGTTTTTTGCGCTGTTTTTCATCATGAGCGTAGCAGCTTCTTACGAAATCATCGAATGGCTCTATGCCGTCGTGGAAGGCGGCAATGCAGGCATTGAATTTCTGGGCTCGCAAGGCGATGTATGGGATGCACAAAAAGACATGCTGGCCGACACGCTCGGCGCCATCAC
>JAGOGU010000153.1 GCA_017996515.1 Allobrachymonas sp. | reverse complement strand
GTTTATATCCACTCCTTGCAAAAAGGAAAAAGGTATCAGCGTGCTGCAATCGGTTTTGTCCCATCAGACGCAAGCGTTTAGACGCTGTTCAGCCCTTGTTGCATGTGCGCGGTTTCCAGCAAACTGAACAGCCTTCATCGATAGACATCTGTGTGGAGCAGCACACGGTTTTTTGTAAAAAAATATTTCAAAAAATGAGCGGGCAGACTTCCTTAGAAAATGTTCACTTAAGTAGTCTATCGATGACGGGCTCTTTGGGAATGCAAGGACGAAGCGATAGATAAAAAGAACTAAATCATCGCTGAGTAGTGTGGCTGGATTTTTTGCGCAATGCATCTTGTTATTATCTATCTTATTGATTTCTTTTGACAATCTGTCAGTTTCCTGATGTACCAAGCGTGACAAAAATTGCTTGGGCTGGTATGGTTCGTGCTTTCGGAAAAGCGCAGCGATCAGCTCCTTTCCGGCGTGTGGGCAACAGGCGATGAAGTTGGCATTGTTTTTGCTGCTTTGTGTTGCAACACATCTGTTCATCTTCTTTGCATTCCAGGCATGAGCCTGGATCGGTTTTTTATGTCTTCTTTCGATACCCCAACCGTTCTGGTGGTGAGCGCAGACCAGACGCAAACTGTCTCGATCAATCCCCGTTTACTTTTCATCATCAAACCTTTGCTGGTTGTATTGGTGCTGGCAGTCATGGCCTTGATGGCGATGTTGGGCGTGCTGGGCATGCGCTATTTCAACGAGCGCCAGCAATTCGCCAGCACCACGCGCGAACTGCAAAAGCAGGTGATTGATCTGCAAAACTTCACCTCGGCAGAAATCAACACCAAACTGGCCGCGCTGAAAAAATCCGAACAACTGGTGCTGGATTTGCAAAATTATCTGAAAGAACGTGGCGTTTCGGTCAAGCCTGCAAAAATCGAATCGCAGCCCGGCAAGCCGGTTGATTCGGCCGGTGGCCCGGTGCTGTCTGGTTCGGTGCAGAACATGTCTTTCAGCAGCAGCTTCTCTGCAGGAGCCGAAACCCTGTTGCAAACCTTGCAACGCATGCCTCTGGGTGCTCCGCACAACGGGCCTTTGACATCCCGATTCGGCAACCGAGCCAACCCTTTTACCGGTAGCGGCGCTGAAGACCATTCCGGGCTGGACTTCAAGGGTAATACGGGCGAGGCGATACGTGTCACGGCCAATGGCAAGGTGGCTTTTGCCGGGGTGCAGGGCGGTTATGGCAATGTGGTGCGTGTCACGCATGGCCATGGTTTCGAGACCGTATATGCCCACCTTTCGCGTATTGATGTGAAGGCGGGAGAAAGCCTTCAAGCCGGGCATGTGGTCGGTTTGCTGGGTTCCACTGGCCGTTCCACGGGCCCGCATCTGCATTATGAGGTGGTGCGCAATGGCGAGCGGCTGGATCCCGAAAACTATCTGAACCTGGATGTTTCGCTGCTGCGTGCGGCCAACTGATGACAGCAGGTATTGTTCGCTTGAAGTGGCCGTTTGCAACGGCCATTTTTCATGGTGTTTTGATGATGCTGATCGGGTTTTCTTTCTGAAAAAGGCGTTATCCTTGCCGTACGCCGTTGGTATGCATAGGCATGCGGCGCGTTTTCAGGCAGCGCAAGCCGGTCTGCATTTTTGACTCTTTACTTTTCATGGTGTTTGCATGTTCGGCAGTAAAAAGCAACAACCTCATCAACCCGCATCCAATCAGCCGGTGGATACCCTCATTTCCCAGCATTGCACGATCGAGGGCAATTTGGTGACGCAAAATTCGGTCAAGATGGATGGCCGCATTCAGGGTAATTTGCGTGCCGAGGGGCAGGCCATCATTGGCGAAAACGGCGTGGTGGTGGGCGATGTAGAGGCCACCGATTTGCTGGTGTTCGGGCGTCTGGAAGGCAATATCCTGGCCAAAACCGTGCAGCTCAAACCCAGCGCCCGCATTCTGGGCAATATCGACACGGAAATGCTGCTTGTGGATCCGGGCGCTTTGTACCAGGGCAGCGTGGTGATGCGGGGGGCAAAATCTGCAGCCGATCCGGCCTTGCTGACCCATTCTGTCGCCGCCGAGGACTGAAGGCAAACGGTCAAGGTCCGGTCGTGGGGTGGTTGCTTACCTTGTTCAACCACATCTGGATGCAGAACGGATGAACAGGGTCTGAGTGCGCATGGCGCATGTGATCGGCGGCAATCCATGGCGTGGTGCCAAGCAAAACCGCAAAGCCGTGGGAGAATAGCGCCCCATGTTTGCAATTTTTGAAGACGGCGGCAAATTTCTGGGCGGCCGCATCCTTTCCGAAGCCGAAACCACGGCACAGATCGAGCTTGAATCGGGCAAGCGCGTCAAGGTCAAGCGCGCGCAGATCGTGCTGAGTTTTGACAAGCCTTCGCCTGCCGAGCTGTTGCAGGAGGCCGGGCAGCTTGCCACCGAGGTGGATGTGCAACTGCTGTGGGAGTTTGCGCCCGAGAACGAATTTTCTTTTCAAGACGTCGCCAAGGATTATTTTCAGGATCCCGCCACCTTGGTGCAGCAGGCCGCTACCTTGCTGGCTTTGTTTCAGGCGCCACATTATTTCCGGCGTGCCGGTGGCGTCAAAGGCTGCTTCAAAAAGGCCGCTGCCGAAGTGGTACAGCAGGCGCTGGCCGCTATCGAGAAAAAAGCGCGCATTCAGGCGCAGGTTGATGAATGGGCCGATACCTTGGCGCAAGGCAGCACGCCGCAGCCCATTCAGGATCAGTTGTACAAAATCCTGTTCAAGCCTGACAAAAACGCGCCCGAATACAAAGCCGTGGTGCAGGCCAGCAAGGCCACGCGCCTGCCGCCGCTGGACTTGTTGCAGCAGGCAGGGGCGATCCATTCGCCCTACGAATTTCACTGGCAGCGGTTTTTGTTCGAGTTTTTTCCCAAAGGCACGGGCTTTCCGATCTTGCAAGCGCCGCAGGCGCTCGCCGATACGCTACCGCTGGCGAGTTGCCGGGCGTTTTCGCTGGATGATTCCAGCACCACCGAAATTGACGATGCCTTGTCGGTCAGCGGTTTGGGCAGCGGCCAGGTCACGGTGGGTATCCATATCGCCGCGCCGGGCCTGGCGGTGCAGCCGGGCGATGCGGTCGATGCCGTGGCGCGCCAGCGCTTGAGCACCGTTTACATGCCGGGCTACAAAATCACCATGCTGCCGCACGATCTGGTGCAGCAGTACACGCTGGAAGCCGGCCAGCCGCGCGCGGCGCTTTCTTTTTACGCCACGCTGGACGAGGCCACGCTGGAATTGCAGGCTGTGCGCAGCGTGATTGAGCGCGTGGATGTGAGCGACAACTTGCGCACCGATGTGCTGGAGGCCATCATCACGCCCGAATGGCTGGAAGCAGCGGCTGATGATGTGCGCAGCCCTGCTGCATCAGAGGCGGCAGGCGCACTGAACGTACCGCCAGCCGTGCAGCAGCGCCGTGCGGAGCTGGCCTTTTTGTGGCGTTTGGCGCAACAGCGCAAGGCGCAGCGTGAAGAGGTGCGCGGCAAGCCTGAAACATTCACGCGGCCAGACTTTACCTTTCGCCTGCTGCGCGACGCTGCGCTGCAAGACACTCCACCCGACGGCAACGAAACGGTGCAGATCGACATTCGCCGCCGCGGCGCACCGCTGGATTTGATCGTGTCCGAGATGATGATTCTCGTCAACCACCATTGGGGGCAGATGTTGGCCGACTATGGTGTGCCGGGCATTTACCGCAGCCAGGCGGCGTTGGCACCGGGCATCAAGGTGCGCATGGGCGTCAAGCCTTTGCGCCATGCGGGGCTGGGCGTGCCTTGCTATGCATGGAGCACTTCGCCCTTGCGGCGCTATGTGGACTTGCTCAACCAGTGGCAGATCATCGCGGCCATTCGTCACGGTGCCACGGCAGCATTGGTTGCGCCGTTCAAACCCAAGGATGCGGCGCTGTTTGGCATCATCTCGGCGTTTGATGCCAGCTACAGCGGCTACGGCAGCTACCAGGCCAGCATGGAGCGTTTCTGGACGCTGCGCTACCTGCAAGAC
>JAGOGU010000024.1 GCA_017996515.1 Allobrachymonas sp. | reverse complement strand
GAGCCAGAGAATGTCGTCGTTTACCAGCGTGGAAAAAACGATGGGGCGCTTGCCTTCGGCATCGGCTGTCTGGTTGATTTGCTGCACGGCTTGGCGCGCTTTATCCATGTCCGACACAAAAGGCAGGCGCACATGGCGCAGCGGCTGCTGAAATTCGAACTGGTTGAGGATGGCGTTGCCGAAGGTTTCGGCCGTGATGCCGGTGCCGTCAGAAACAAAAAATACGGTGCGTTGGTGGGCGTGTTGCTGTGTCATGGGGTGAGCGGTTTGACAGGAAAGATGGGTGCAGTGTAACGAAAAGAGGGCTGCTGCGGCAGGGGCGGTGCCTGTGTCAGCGTGCAGACCATGGCTGCGTGTTCCAGCGTTTGGGCGCCATTTGGGGGTGTTCCACCAACCTGTGTTTATCCAGCCGTGGTTTGGAGCCATTGCGAAGAGATGGATTCTTGCAAAAATCTGATGCATAGGGGTGTTATCAGGCTCTAGAATGTGGCCCCATGAATACGGTACACAGGCGGTTTTGCCGCCTGTGCGTCATCAGGATGCGGCCCTATCCATAACAAGCAAGTTCGCGTTCTGCCAAAGATTTTTTTACCCTTGGAGCCTGTCATGACAGCATTGTTTACTCCGACCGATCTGGTCGTTCCTTTCGAAAAACTCCGCATGAGCGATGTGGACACCGTCGGCGGCAAAAACGCCAGCCTAGGCGAGATGATCTCGCAACTGCCGCAAGGCGTGCGGGTGCCCACCGGATTTGCCACCACGGCGCATGCGTTTCGAGAATTTCTCAAGCACGATGGGCTGGATGCGCGCATTCAGGCCAAGCTGGCGGCATTGGATATCGAAGACGTGAATGCCCTGGCTGCCGCCGGTGCGGAAATTCGCGCCATGGTCGAGCAACAGCCGTTCCCGGCCGATCTGGAAAAAGCCATTCGCGAAGCCTTTGCCACCTTGTGCGCAGGCAACGATCAGGCCAGTTTTGCCGTGCGTTCGTCCGCCACTGCCGAAGATTTGCCCGATGCCTCGTTCGCCGGCCAGCAGGAAACGTTCCTGAACGTGGTCGGCATCGAGCAGGTGCTGCACAAAACGAAAGAGGTATTTGCCAGCCTGTACAACGACCGTGCCATCAGCTACCGCGTGCACAAGGGTTTTGCGCACGATGTGGTGGCGTTGTCGGCAGGGGTGCAGCGCATGGTGCGCTCCGACAAGGGCGCGGCGGGCGTGATGTTTACCATGGATACCGAAAGCGGTTTCCGCGATGTGGTCTTTATCACCAGCAGCTACGGCCTGGGCGAAACCGTGGTGCAAGGCGCGGTCAACCCCGATGAGTTTTATGTGCACAAACCCATGTTGCAGGCAGGCAAAAAAGCCATCATTCGCCGCAATCTGGGCAGCAAGCTGATCCAGATGGTGTTTGCCACACCGGAAGAAAAAGCCGCTCAAGGCAAACTGGTCAAAACCGAAGATGTGCCTGCCGAGTTGCGCAACCGCTACTCTCTCACCGATGAAGATGTGGCGCAGTTGGCGCAGTATGCCTTGGTGATTGAAAAACATTACGGTCGCCCGATGGATATCGAATGGGGCAAAGACGGCACCGACGGCCAGCTCTACATTCTGCAAGCGCGGCCGGAAACGGTCAAAAGCCAGGCAGAAGGCAAGGTCGAGCATCGCTACAAGCTTAAAGGCCAGGGCACTGTGCTGGCCGAAGGCCGAGCCATCGGCCAGAAAATCGGCACCGGCCCGGTGCGGCTGGTGACAGATGTGAGCCAGATGGACACGGTACAAGCGGGCGATGTGCTCGTGACCGACATGACCGACCCCAACTGGGAACCGGTGATGAAGCGCGCCAGCGCCATTGTTACCAACCGGGGCGGGCGCACTTGCCATGCCGCCATCATTGCGCGCGAACTGGGCATTCCGGCTGTGGTGGGCTGTGGCGATGCAACCGACAAACTCAAGAATGGCACGCTGGTTACGGTCAGTTGCGCTGAGGGCGATACCGGCCGTATCTACGACGGCCTGCTGGATATGGAAGTCACCGAGGTCGAGCGTGGCGCCATGCCTGAAATTGCTACCAAAATCATGATGAACGTGGGCAACCCGCAACTGGCTTTCGACTTCTGCCAACTGCCCAACAGCGGTGTGGGCTTGGCACGTCTGGAGTTCATCATCAACAACAACATCGGCGTGCACCCCAAAGCCATTCTGGACTACCCCCAGGTTGATGCCGGCCTGAAAAAAGCCGTGGAAAGCGTGGCCCGCGGCCATGCCAGCCCACGCGCCTTTTATGTGGACAAAGTGGCCGAAGGCGTGGCCACCATCGCTGCGGCCTTCTGGCCCAAGCCCGTCATCGTGCGCATGAGCGACTTCAAGAGCAACGAATACCGCAAGCTCATTGGCGGCAGCCGCTACGAGCCTGAGGAAGAAAACCCCATGCTGGGCTTTCGTGGCGCGGCGCGTTACATCAGCGCCGACTTTGCCGAAGCCTTTGCCATGGAGTGCGAAGCCATCAAGCGCGTGCGCGATGACATGGGGCTGACCAATGTCGAAATCATGATTCCGTTCGTGCGCACGCTGGAGCAAGCGCGCAAGGTCAGCGAGCTGCTGGCCAGCAAGAGGCTCAAGCGTGGCGAAAACGGCCTGCGCCACATCATGATGTGCGAAATCCCGAGCAACGCCATTCTGGCGGAGCAGTTCCTCGAATACTTCGATGGCTTCAGCGTGGGCTCCAACGATTTGACCCAGCTCACGCTGGGGCTGGATCGCGACAGCGGCATGGAGTTGCTGGCTGCCGACTTCGACGAACGCGACCCGGCCGTGCAGGCGCTGTTGAGCCGTGCCATCGCCGCGTGCAAGGCGCAAGGCAAATACGTGGGCATTTGCGGCCAAGGCCCCAGCGATCACCCCGACTTTGCCCAGTGGCTGGCGAAAGAAGGCATCGTGTCCATTTCGCTCAACCCCGACACAGTGATCGACACCTGGAAAAAGTTGGCTGGTCAGTAAGTATTTGGCAAACGCCGCATAATACGCTGGTCTACTCGCGCTGCCCTGTCCGTTTGACGGGGCAGCCTTTTGTTAGGTATTTTCAGGAAACGGCTTTATGAAACTGAAACAGTCTTTGCATTATCTGGCTTTGTTGGCCGCGCTGTCGGTTGCTGCCTGTTCACAATCGGCGCCTGGAGTTGGTACGGCGGCCAGCGCTGCGGCGCAGACAGCTTCTACCGTCGCAGGAGGCGCTGCTTCTGCCGCGGCAGCGGCATCGGCTACGTCGGTATCAGCATCTTCCACTTCGGAAGCGGTTGCTGCAACGCCCGAAGCAGCCATTCGCAAAAATCTGGCCGAGCGCTTGCCGCAAATGCCCGCCATTCAGGAAGTGCGCCCGACACCGGTGGCTGGGCTGTATGAGGTGCGCATTGGCAACACCGATATCCTGTATGCCGATTCCCAAGGTGATTTCCTGTTTCAGGGCGTATTGGTTGATACCAAAAACCGAAAAAACCTGACGGAAGAGCGTTTGCATGCCTTGAACAGCATCGATTTCAAAACATTGCCTTTGCAAGATGCCATGGTGAGCAAAAAAGGTAATGGCAGCCGCAAGCTGGCGGTTTTTGCTGATCCCAATTGCGGTTACTGCAAGCGCTTCGAGGCAGAGCTGGAAAAAGTCAACAACGTCACGATCTACACCTTTCTGTACCCTATTCTGGGGCCGGATTCCACGGCCAAATCGCAGCACATCTGGTGTGCAAAGAATCGTGACAAAGTCTGGCACGACTGGATGGTCAACAAAGTGCCACCGCCAGAAGCGCAATGCGATGCAGAGGTGATCAACCGCAACTTGGCGTTTGGCCAGCAACACAAAATCAATGGCACGCCCGCCATCATTCTCGAAAATGGCCAACGTTTGGCCGGTGCGGTAGAGGCCCAGGCGCTTGAAGAGATGCTGACAGCGGCCAAGACGCAGCCTTGAGGGCATGTTGCGCACAATAGACAAGGACAGCGAAGCAGGTTTCTTCTTTGACCAGCGCCCTTGCCGTTGAGCCAGCCGTTCAACCAGCCGACCTGGCAACAGGGGGCTGGTTTTTTCATGGAGTAAACCCCAGCGCTCGACGCACCGCATCATTCGTCGAAGCGTTTCCTTGCTTTTGCCGAATATTGCTGCATTTCGCTGAATCCAAGGCGCACTCTGCTTTGCCGCATACTTTTACTTTGTTTTTGGATTGATCATCATGACACCAACACCTGCCATCTGCTACACCGTGACTGCGCCCAATCCGCACACGCATCTGTTTCATGTCACGCTGCGCATCCAAAAACCGGCAGCCGGGCAGGAGCTGATTCTGCCCACATGGATTCCCGGCAGCTACCTGATCCGCGAATTTTCCGGGCAATTGCAAGGCTGGCAGGCGCAGCAGGGCAAAAAAGTTTGCGCAGTGCAGCAGCTCGACAAGCACCGCTGGCAAATCGATTGCGCGCCAGGCAAGCCGCTGATGGTGCGTTATCAGGTGCATGCTTACGACAACTCGGTGCGCACGGCCTGGCTGGATGCCGAGCGGGGCTTTTTCAATGCCACCAGTTTGTGCTGCATGGTGCAAGGGCAGACGGACGAAGCCCAGCATATCGCCATTGCATCGCCCTGCAAGCATTGGCAGTTGGCCACGGGCTTGCAGGCCGTGCAGGTGGATAAACAAGGCTTTGGCCTGTATGTGGCTGCCAGCTACGATGAACTGGCCGACTGCCCGGTGGAGATGGGCGCTTTCTGGAGCGCCGAATTCGAGGTTTGCGGGGTGTCGCATCGCTTCGTGATTGCGCATCCTTTGCCTTCTTTGGATGGCGAGCGCCTGCTGCAAGACACGCGCCGTATTTGCGAAACCGTTATCCGCTTTTGGCACGGCCAGCGCGCTGGCGCCAAGCAGGTGCCGTTCAAGCGCTATGTGTTCATGCTCAACGCGGTTGGCGAGGGCTATGGCGGGCTGGAACACCGCAACAGCACAGCCTTGATTGCCAGCCGCAAAATGCTGCCGCAGGCGGGGCAAGAGTTGGGTCAAAAACCGGGACAGACGCCGGGGGCGGATTACGTCACGCTGCTGGGGTTGATCAGCCATGAATATTTCCACACCTGGAATGTCAAACGCCTCAAGCCGGCCGAGTTTGTGCCTTATGACTACACGCGCGAGAACTACACCCGGCTGCTGTGGTTCTTCGAGGGGTTGACCAGCTATTACGACGATTTGCTGTTGCTGCGTGCGGGTTGTGTGGATCTGAATGGTTATCTGCGGCAGTTGCAAAAAACCGTGGACAACGTCAGCAACAGTCCGGGCAGACAGGTGCACAGTGTGGCGCAAGCCAGCTTTGAAGCGTGGACCAAATACTATCGGCCTGATGCCAACACGCCTAACAGCACGGTGAGTTATTACGCCAAGGGCGCGTTGGTGGGGTTGTGCCTCGATCTGGCATTGCGTCGCACGGGCAAAACCACGCTGGATGCTGTGATGCGCACGCTGTACGAGCGCTGCTACGCCAACCCGCGTGGCAAACGGGTCTGTGGCGGCATGACGGAGCAGGACGTGCGCACTGTCTTGCGCGAACTGGGCGGCCGCAGCTTCGATCAGGAGATGGACGCCTGGGTGCATGGCACCGATGAACTGCCTGTGCACGCCCTGCTCAAAGGCAGCGGCGTTCAACTGACGCCGCAAGCAAGCGATCTGGCGCGGCAGTGGGGCTTGCGTTGCAAAGAAGGCAGCAGCATTCTGGTGCAGAGCGTGTTGCGCGGCAGCCTGGCCGAGGCGGCAGGGTTTGCGCCGGGGGACGAGTGGATAGGGGTCGAGGTGGCCAACATGCCGCCGCCAGCCACAGGCTGGCGCGTAGGCAGCTTGGCAGAGGTCCAGGCCAGTTTGGCGTTGGCTTGCCAAACGGTGGGCACAGGCAAACGGCAATCGGGCAAAGCGCAAAAACTGCAAACGCTACAGACCGTTGTTGCCATCGTGGCGCGTGATTGCCGCCTGCTGCGTTTGCAGATGCGCTTGCCGACAGAGGCTGCGCAGCACGGGGTGTTGCAGGTGGTATCCGGCAAGCACGACAAAAAACAGTGGCCGTGGGTTTAAGAACCAGCTTGTCCTTTTTCACGTGGCGCGTTGTGTTCAAAAAAATTGTGAGGCAAGCAAGGAGCAAACCGTAGTCATGCTGGGCGCACAGGCGAGGGAGTATGGCGGCTTTTTGAACACAACCCAAAGGGCATACGTCAAAACCGCGCCAACCGTTGTTGTGCTCCTTGCCAAGCCCTCAGGGTTGGTTATGTCGCCCGTTTAGGCTGACGTGGTTTTGGCCGTATGCGCATCACATGAAAACGAGCGAGCAGAGTCTCTAAACCAATCTCTGCGTGCACCGTCCGTGTGATGTTTTTGCCCTTCAAGGAAGGTGTAGAGGCTGGCGGTGATCTGCCCAAGCGTGGTTCGCGCAAAAGGTGCAAATATAAAAAGGGACAAACCGGATGGTTTGTCCCTTTTTGTTGGAGTCGCGGCCATAGGTACAGGCCGCCGTGTGGAAAAGGCTTTTCAGGATAGTGATATCAAGCCTTGGCGGTCTTGCTGTCTATCTGCTTGTTGATCAGCCATTGCTGGGCGATGGACAGCAGGTTGTTGGTCAGCCAGTACAACACCAGCCCAGACGGGAAGAAGAAGAACATGAAGGCAAAGCTCAAGGGCATGAGCCACATCATCTTGGCCTGTGTCGGGTCGGCGGGTTTGGGGTTGAGCCAAACCTGCAACAGGCTGGAGGCCGTCATCAGAATCGGCAGGATGTACAGCGGATCAGGTGCGGACAAGTCTTTGACCCACAGGATCCAGGGTGCGCCGCGCATTTCTACCGTGGCCGACAGCACCGAATACAGGGCAAAAAACACGGGCATCTGGATCAGCACAGGCAAGCAACCGCCCAGCGGATTGACCTTCTCCTCGCGGTAAAGGCGCATGGTTTCTTGTTGCAGGGCTTGCGGGTCGTCTTTGAAACGCGCTTTGGCCTGCTCCAGCTTGGGGCTGAGACTGCGCATCTTGGCCATGCTGGTATAGGCCTTGTGGTTGAACCAGTAGAAAGCGATTTTGAGCAGCACAACCAGCGCCACAATCGCCCAGCCCCAGTTGCCCAGCAGGTGGTACAGCTGGGTCAGCAGCCAGTACAGCGGGCGTGCAATGATGGTGAGCCAGCCGTAGTCTTTGACTGCTTGCAGGTCGGGAGACAGCGCATCCATGATGTCTTCTTGCTGTGGGCCTGCAAACAGTGTGGTGTTGCTGGTGTGGCTGGCGCCGGGCTTGATTTCGCCCAGATTGAAAATCTGGCCGGCCGCGTACAGGCCGTCTTGTTTGCGTACGTAGTTTTCACGTTCGGTGCCGGCCTCTGGCAACAAGGCCGAAGCGAAGTAACGCTGCACCATGGCGACATAGCCGCTGCTTGCGTCTTTGCGGTATGTGGCACTGCCTTTGTCGATTTCAGAGAATTTGATCTTTTGGTATTTGTCTTCGTCACTATAGAACGCAGGCCCTGTAAACGAAGAATAGAACTGGTGCGAATCGGGGCCGTCGCTGCTGTCGCGCACCAGCTGGTTGTAAAGCTGCACCGAAACGGGTGCATCTCCCGTATTGATCACTTCGTGGCGCACGCCAATGGCGTAGCTGCCGCGTTTGAGGGTATAGGTTTTGACGAGTTTGACGTTGCCGACAGGCGCCGACTCGAAGCGCACTTCCAGCGCATCCTGGCCATCGGCCAGAGCGCGTTCGGTTGATGTCAGCGTCATGGGGGTGAGGTGATTGGGGTAGTTGCCGCCAATCAGCCCCGTTTGCATCATGTAGTGCAACTGGGCATTGTCGGCCATGAGCGTAAAAGGCTCATCCGACTTGTTTTGCTTGTACTTCAGTAGTTTTGCACCAACCAAATTGCCGCCCGTGGTGTCGAACGTCAGGTTGAAAATGTCGGTCGCCACCTGGATTTTTTCGCCACTGGGCGCTGGTGCGTTGCCTGCGTCGGCAATGTCGGTCGGTGCAGCGCCGCCACTGGCTGCCACTTGTGCCTGCGTCTGGGCAGCCAGCGATGCCGCCGAAGCGGGCGCTGATGCCGTCGCCGCAGTATTTTGTGCGGGCTGGCCAAAGGACAGGAAGGGTTTTTGTCCGGTGTGGATCAACCACTGGTTCCACAGCATGAAGCAGGAGAAGAAGAAGGTGGCACCCAGGATGGTGCGGCGTAACTCTTTGTTCATGGATGATGCAACAATCGGAAAAAATGATGGATTACTGATCGCCGGATGCGGAATGGGGCATCAGGCGGGAAAACAGGCGTGGCGCTTGCTCGGGAACCGGATCGCATCCCCCTTGACAGAAGGGATGGCAGCGCAGCAGGCGTTTGGTCGTCAGATAACTGCCGGCCAATGCACCATGCCGCTCAATGGCGCCCAGTGCGTACACCGAACAGGTCGGCTCGAAGCGACAGGCATTGCCCAACCAGGGGCTGAGCAAAAGCCGGTAGGCTTTGATCAACAGGGTGAGCAGTTGCTGGGAAAAATTCATGGTGTGGACCGCGGATATCAAACGTGTTGCTTATTTCGGCGCAGTCGCCAACGAGTGAGCCATTTTTTCAGGCGGAGCAGGCAAGCAGGCCAGCGCCTGCCAATCGGCTTTTGCCAGCAGCTCGGCCAACTCCTGGCGCACGGCGGCGCGTAGCATGCTGGAACTGGCGCTGACAAAGCGGCTGGGATCAAAAGCGGCACGCTGGCGCACCAAAACAGCCAGTCCGTCGGATAAGGCAGGAGGGTGTGCCAGCATGGCTTGCCTGATTTGTCGTTTGATCAGATTGCGCGTCACTGCGCGGTGCGCCCAACGTTTGGGCACAATGGCGCCGCTGTATGCGGGCACAGCCTGCCCAGAGGGGAAGATCGCGGTAGAGCGCATGCGCTGTCGCGGCGGTTGCTCTGCTTTGGTCGCTGCCGCCATATCAAGCGCGTGCTGATGCCAGCGTAAAACATGGAGCATGAAATGCCTGCTACGCGCAATCACCTGCCCCTGCTGCATCACGGCGCCAAACTGCTGCGCATTTCGCAGCACAAACCAGCGAGCAGAAGCGGAATGCATGTGCAAAGAGCTGCCAGCTCAAGTGCACATTGCTGCAACACCGGCCAGCCGCACGGGCAGTGACGAAAAAAGCAATCGCGATTAAACAGCCAGACGCTTGCGGCCTTTGGCGCGGCGAGCGTTGATAACGGCGCGGCCGCCGCGGGTTTTCATGCGAACCAGAAAGCCGTGCGTGCGTGCGCGACGGATTTTGGACGGTTGATAAGTACGTTTCATGGCCATGAGGAATACCTTTGGGGATTATTGAATGTTGCAGAAGTGGCCCGAAGGCCCTTGCTGCGCCTGTTGAAAAACATTCGGCGCAGCCTTGCACTTTCCGTGAGATTTCGGAAAAGACTGCCATTATCCCAAAAAAAACAGCAAAACAGAAGTTTTTCTGTCTGCAAGCATCCGCGCAAACGTCAGGATGTTGCGTGCACGCCCGATTGGGGTGGGAACTGGCGCGTCTTTGGTGGTGAAAAACAGAAGCCGCATGGCTGTTGCGCTGCAGCTTGGCGAAGCAAGTCGCAGACCCGCAGCATCCTGGCCAGCGTAGTGCCTGCCACCTCGGTTCAGTCCGGCGTGGCGGGTGTCTCGGGTGGTGCTTAGCGCACCAGCAGCACGGGCACCTTGCAGCTGGCCAGCACCTTGGTCGCGACAGAGCCAATGATCAGATTGCCCAATGCGCCGTGTCCGTGCGAGCCCATGATGAGCAGGTCGTATTTGCCTTCATCGGCAAATTCCGCAATGGTTTCACCGGCAGGGCCGACACGGAATGCACTATCTATCTGCAGGTCGTGCCGTTTCAGGAAGGTGGTCACGGGTTCCAGCACTTTGGTGGCGCTTTCTATGTGGAAGTTTTCGGCGACTTCGGCGCCGACGATGGCGCGTGCCCGTGGGGGCAGCGGCGGTTCTACTGTCAATGCAGTGAAAGTGCTGTCGCTGCCAAACGTTTCCATATGGGTGGCCAGATAAGCCAGCATTTTTTTCGTATGGGGGCTGCCATCTACCGCGAGCAGGATTTTCATGAGAGGCTCCTTTTTAAAAAACGAGAAAACAATTACCCGAAAGTGTAGGGCGGGGGCAGCAGTGCGTCAATCTGCAGGCGGATTGGGTGCAGACGGCGCTGTGGCGCTGTGCGCATACATGGGGCTTGTGAGTTGGGCGGTTGGCATCGGTAGCCGCCAGGAAAGCAGTAGCCACCCGATGAGCAAGGCCGCAGTCCCCATAAACAAAACGCTGCCACCTGCCGTGTGGGCGAGCAAGCCGCCGATGGCGCCACCGGCAAACAGGCCCAGAGATTGCGCGGTGTTGTACAGGCCCAGTGCCATGCCCCTTGCCGGTGGTGGCGCATAGCGCGATACCAGACTGGGCTGGCTGGCTTCCAGCACATTGAAGCCCGTAAAAAACAGCAGCAGCATGAGGCCGATCTGCCAGACGGATACGGTTGTGCCCTGGGCGGCATGCCATGCGCTGCCTGCCAGGGCGATCTGCACGATCAGCAGCAGGGCGATGGCGAACAAGAACGCCAAGCGCAATTTGCCGCGGCGTTCCAGCGGGAACAGCGTCACCAGCATCAGCACCAAAGCGGCGCCTACGGCGGGCAGATAGACCTGCCCATGCTGTTGCCGTGGCAGGCCCGCTTGCTCCAGTAGTCGCGGAATGACCATCCACATGGCGATTTGCACGGCGTGCAGAATGCACACGCCCGCGTTGAGGCGCAGCAGCGGGCCATCACGCAAGACGGCACCCCAGCTGATGGGGGTATGCGCCTGCTGGCCGAGGGGCGTGGCGGCCATGGCCGATTGCCGGGCAAGGGGCTCGGCAGGTACCAGGTAGAACAGCACGGCATAGGCGGGTACGGTCAGCGCGGCCATTAGCCAGAAGATGCCGGCCAGCCCCATTTGTTTGTTGAGCATTGGCGCAGCAACCAGCGCCAATGCAAACACCAAGGCGATGCTGGCACCGATCATGGCCATGGCGCGGGTGCGTGTTGCATCGCGGGTCAAATCTGCCAGCAGGGCGGTCAGCGCGGCGGATATGGCACCCGCCCCTTGCAGGGCGCGCCCCCAGATCAGACCTTCTACCGTGTGGGCGCGAGCCGCAACGATGCTGCCAGCGGCAAACAGCAGCAGGCCCATGGCAATAACCCGTTTGCGGCCCCAGTAATCGCTGGCAATGCCCCATGGCAATTGCAGGGAGGCTTGCGTCAGCCCGTAAATGCCCATGGCCGCACCCATGGCGGCGGCGCTGGCATGGCCGGTGTTAGGGTCGCGCCACCAGGCGCTGCTGGCCAGGTAGTGCGGCGCCTCCAGCGGGAGGACGGGCATGACCAGAAACAGCCCCAGCATGCGCAGGGCAAAAATCAGAGCCAAACCGATGCTGGCACGGCGCTCGGCCGCCAGCATGGGCTGTGTGGGCGGCGCAGCGGTTGGAAGATTCACGTGCCGTGTGCGGCAAGTTGCGCGGCTTGCCGCAGCGAGCGCGGCACCAGCAGGCGCACGCTTTGCTGAATGGCGCCGATATGGTCGGGCGTGGTGCCGCAGCAGCCGCCCACGATATTGACCAGCCCTTCGGTCGCAAACTCGCGCAGCAGGCGGCTGGTCACGTCGGGCGTTTCGTCAAACCCGGTGTCGCTCATGGGGTTGGGCAGGCCGGCGTTGGGGTAGCAGCTGATGAAGGTGTCGGGCGCAATCTGGCTCAGTTCCTGGATGTAAGGCCGCATCAGGGCTGCGCCCAGTGCGCAGTTCAGCCCCACCGACAGCGGTTGCGCATGGCGCACGCTGTACCAGAAGGCCGTAACCGTCTGCCCCGAAAGAACCCGCCCGGAGGCATCTGTTACGGTACCCGAAATCATGAGTGGCAGGCGCTCGCCGGTTTGCGCAAAGGCTTCGTCAATGGCAAACAGGGCTGCTTTGGCGTTGAGCGTGTCGAAAATGGTTTCGACCAGCAGCACGTCGGCTCCGCCTTCGATCAAGCCCAGCGCCTGCTCCAGGTAAGCGGCGCGCAATTGCTCGAAGGTGATATTGCGTGCGCCGGGGTCGTTCACGTCGGGGCTGATACTGGCCGTTTTGGGCGTTGGCCCCAAGGCGCCCGCCACGTAGCGGGGGTGATCGGGAGTGGCGATTTTGTCGCAGGCGGCGCGCGCCAGGCGGGCAGATGCGACATTCATTTCATAGGCCAAGTCGGCCATGTCGTAATCGGCCTGGGCAACGCTGGTGGCGCCAAAGGTGTTGGTTTCGATCAAATCGGCGCCGCAGCCGAGGTATTGCTCGTGAATGGCGCTGATGACATCGGGCCGCGTCAGGCTCAATAGCTCGTTGTTGCCTTTCACGTCGCGGTGAAAGTCTTTGAAACGCACGCCACGGTATTGTTCTTCGGTCAGCTTGAAGCGCTGAATCATGGTGCCCATGGCGCCATCCAGAATCACAAAGCGTTTTTGCAAGGTGGCGGGCAGGGCTTGGGCGCGGGTGTAGGCGGGGAGAGTGTTCATGGCCGCTGGATTGTAAGAAGGAATGGGCGGATGCATCAGCGGAGATAGGGAGTTGATGCGGGCTTTCGGCAGTTTACGTGGCTTGGTGGCAGAAGTGCAATGTGCAGCAGGATAGCGACTTGTTTTGTAGGGAAGATTGATCGGGTGCGGTTGCACGCGAAGGGCGTAAGCATGACGGATTAAACCCGACACGCAGCAAGGCTACTGCCAAGAGCGCAGTAACTTTTACAATTCTGGCATGAATACTTCTTTGCCGATTGCGGCGGCTCGTGCGGCCACCACTTCTTCTGTTGCTTCTTCTCTTGTGTCTGACAAGGCCGCGCCGGCGGTGGCAGGCACCCGCCAGCGGTTGGCGCTGGCCGAATCCTTGTTGCTCGAGCCCTTCGGCCTGACGCGCAGCCATTTGCAGCAGGCGCTGGCCGTCATGCATGCGCGTGGCGTGGATGATGCGGACTTGTATTTTCAAAGCACGCACAGCGAAGGCTGGAGCCTGGAAGAAGGCATTGTCAAAACCGGCAGCTTCAGCATTGACCAGGGCGTGGGCTTGCGCGCCATTTCGGGCGAAAAAACAGCCTTTGCCTATTCCGACGATATTTCCTGGGCCGCCTTGATGGATGCCGCCAACCAGGTGCGCAGCATTGGCAGCAGCGGCCAAAGTGGCCGCGTGCGCGTGGGGCGGCAAAAACAGGCGCAGCCGCCAGCGCCGGCGCGTGCGCGTGTGGCGCCCAGCCGCAGCCTGTATGCGGCCTTCAACCCCATCGGCACGCTGGACAGTGCGGCCAAAGTCGCGCTGCTGGAAAAGGTCGAAAAAATGGCGCGCGCCAAAGACCCGCGCATTGTGCAGGTCATGGCGGGGCTGGGCGCCGAATACGATGTGGTGCTGGTGGTGCGGCTGGACGGCACGCTGGCAGCCGATGTGCGCCCGATGGTGCGGATGAGCCTGACAGTCATTGCCGAGCAGATGGTTGAAGGCGAGGCGCGGCGTGAAGTTGGCTCCAGCGGCGGCGGTGGCCGCCTGGGGCTGGACTATTTTGACGACGCCCTGTTGCAGCAGTATGTGGACGAAGCGGTAGAGGCGGCCTTGATCAACCTCGAATCGCGCCCCGCGCCCGCCGGTGAGATGGACGTGGTGCTGGGCGCAGGCTGGCCGGGCGTGCTGCTGCACGAGGCCGTTGGGCATGGGCTGGAGGGCGACTTCAACCGCAAAGGCAGCAGCGCCTTTGCCGGGCGCATGGGGCAGCGCGTGGCGGCCAAAGGCGTTACCGTGCTGGATGACGGCACCTTGGCCAACCGCCGCGGCAGCCTGAATGTGGACGATGAGGGCAACCCCACGCAACGCACCGTGCTGATCGAAGACGGCATCCTCACAGGCTATTTGCAAGACCGCATGAATGCGCGGCTGATGCGCAGCCAATCCACGGGCAACGGCCGCCGCGAAAGCTATGCCCACCTGCCCATGCCGCGCATGACCAACACCTATATGCTGGCCGGGCAGGATGAGCCGCAGGCCATTATCGGCAGCCTCAAGCGCGGCCTGTACGCCCGCAATTTCGG
>JAGOGU010000023.1 GCA_017996515.1 Allobrachymonas sp. | reverse complement strand
ACGCAACGACTGCCGAAACCAGCGTGTAAACACCCAACATGAAAAAGTTCGGTGGTTTACCCCAATACAGCACATCTCGCGCTTGCTCAACAACGGGTGTGAGAGGGTTGTAATAGAGCCATTGCCTGAATTCCTCTGGCAAAGCGGTGATGGGGTAGAAAATCGGGGTCATGAACATCATCACGGTAATAATCGTACCAATAAACTGAGAAACATCGCGCAGAAAAACACCAAGTGACGCCAGCCCCCAACTCAGACCCAGAATAAGCAATAGCAGAGGCAAGAAAATCAATGGCAAGTACAACACGGTGGCGTGGGGCACACCAAAAAAGATGACATACGCGATCAACCAAACGCCCAAGCTGATCATTCCATGAAAGAGCGACGAAAGCAGCGTAATCATCGGCAAAATTTCCAACGGAAAGACCACTTTCTTGACATAGTTTGGGTTATTGAGCACCAATGACGGAGCGCGATTAATAGTTTCACTAAACAAGTTGAAAACAATCAAGCCAGCAAAAAGTACCAAGGCAAACTCGGTTTTTGAGTCACTCTCCACGTTCCAGCGTGCTTTGAACACAACACTAAAAACAAAGGTATATATTGCGAGCATGAAAAGCGGATTGAAAAACGACCAAAGCAGGCCGAAGAACGACCCGCGATAGCGCCCTAGCACTTCGCGCGTGGCAGATGCCTTGATCAGCTCTCTGTTGCGCCAAAGGCTAGCAAACATTTCAACGGGGGAGGTTGAGAAACTGCGCATCAGCTAGCCCCCTCCTTACAGCAAAAAGTTTTCATATTTATTCGTATCCTTGTGGATTGTTTTTCTGCCAGCGCCAGTGGTCTTGACACATGGCAGCCAAATCACGCTCGGCCTTCCAGCCCAGTAGTTGCATGGCCAATTGGGGGTCGGCATAACAAGCCGCCACATCGCCCGGGCGACGCGGGCCGATGCGAAAGGAAACAGGCTGATCGCTGGCAACTTCGAAGGCTTTGACAACATCAAGTACGCTGTATCCAACGCCAGTTCCCAGGTTAACTTCAATGCATTGTGGTCGATCAAGCGCTTCAAGCGCCTTGAGATGTCCTTGTGCCAGATCAACGACATGGATGTAGTCACGCACGCCCGTGCCGTCGTGCGTGGGGTAGTCGTTACCCCAGACATTGAGATATTCGCGCCGCCCCACAGCCACTTGCGCCACATAGGGCATCAGGTTGTTGGGAATGCCTTGTGGGTCTTCGCCGATCAGGCCGCTTTCGTGCGCACCAACGGGATTGAAATAGCGCAGTATGGCAATACGCCAGTTTGGCTGAGCGCGATACACATCCCGCAGCATGTCTTCAACAACAAGTTTGCTGCGCCCATATGGATTGGTAGCCGATAGCGGGTGATCTTCAGTCAAAGGCAAGCGTTTAGGTTCACCATAAACGGTTGCGGAAGAACTGAAGACCAGTGTAGATACACCACAGTTTTGCATGGCCGCCAGAAGACGATGTGTACCTATGACATTGTTGTCATAGTAGAGCAGCGGCTTTTCAACAGATTCACCCACCGCTTTCAAGCCAGCAAAGTGGACGACAGCCTGACATTGGTGCTGCCGCAAAGCGATCTCGATATCCGATTGATCGCGAATATCCCCCTGAACCAGGGACAATTTCCGCCCTGTGATATGTTCAACCCGCTTGAGTGCTTCTGGATGACTATTGCTGAAGTTGTCAAAAACGACGACTTCATGCCCCGCTTGAAGGAGTTCAACACACGTGTGAGAGCCGATGTAACCGGCTCCTCCCGTTACGAGTATGCTCATACACACCCTCCAACTTGGGTTGCCAACAACATGTCCGCCACATCATGTGTGTTCCGATCAAACCCCAAGTCTTTACCTATCAAGCAGGTCAAACGTATATCAGCTACTATCTTCTTACATTGATTCATCAATTCACATCCCCCTGTCATCCTCTCCGCTCATAGCGCCCGAGCTTCATACGCAAGGCGTTGGATCATGCCTTACTCACAATCGATCAAATTGTAACTTCCCTGCCGCTGACCGTCAGCGTTGGCTGGTAAACACGGGTTGGCTCAAGCAAGCGACAAAAGCCTCTTCTTCGCACTTTATTCGAGAGATAGGCCAATGAAGTAAACGGATGAAAACGATGCAATAAATTACCTGAACGAACCGCACGGCCTAGCATATAAACATTGAGTCAAACTAAAAAGCGCTTCTGTCGCCCAATCAGTTTATTTTTTCCGTTTATTAATCATCTTTAAACGAGCAGCCACGTGGGATACTCTTCCCTTCCCAAGGGGGCCAAACAACAAGGGGCGCCCTGAATTTCGCATTAAGAATGCGCCATCCTATTTACCCTAAACACTCTTTCGCACTTGTTTTTTTGTATTCGAACAGACAAAGAAAAACGCCATAGAGCACATGCTTCTATGGCGTTGATTCCTTCAGTGTTCTTTTTGGTGGCTCGGGGCGGAATCGAACCACCGACACGCGGATTTTCAATCCGCTGCTCTACCAACTGAGCTACCGAGCCAACAAGTCGTGCATTGTAGCAAGGAATTTTGCGCTTTTTGAACAAGAGCATATTTTTTTGCAGAAAACAGCATGTTGCTCTCGGGCTGATGCAGCGCTGCCATCAGGCCCCATTCCTACACCCTACATAGCGAGCAGGTCAGCAGCCCCACTTACGTGTCGGATGGCATGCGCAAGAAGCAGTCGCGGTAGTACTCCAGCTCGGCGATCGACTCTTCCACATCAGCCAAAGCCGTATGGGACTGCTGCTTTTTGAATGCCGCGTGCAGCTCGGGCCGCCAGCGGCGCGCCAACTCTTTGAGTGTGCTGACATCCAGATTGCGGTAGTGAAAAAACGCTTCCAGGCGCGGCATGTACTTGACCAGAAAACGCCGGTCTTGCCCGATGGTGTTGCCGCACATGGGCGATTTGCCTTTGCTGACGTATTTTTTGAGAAATGCAATGAGCTGATCTTGTGCGGCCTCTTCGGTCAGTTCACTGACGCGCACTTTGTCAATCAAGCCACTGCGGGTATGGGTGCCTTTGTTCCAAGCGTCCATTTTGCCCAGCAGCTCATCGCTTTGATGGATGACCAGCACCGGCCCGGGCACGCGCACAGACAAATCCGAGCTGGTAACGATGACGGCAATCTCCAGCAGGCGTTCCTTCTCGGGGTCGAGGCCACTCATTTCGCAGTCCAGCCAGATCAGGTTGTCGTCGTTTTTGGGGAGTGCGGGCAACGCCTGTGCCTGCCCATTGGATGAAGGGGTGTTTTCAGTTTGCATGGTCGCTATTGTGCGTCACATTCTCAGCGCCGCACGGCACTTTGTACTTAACGCCACCAGACTATGGGGATGCAGCAAAGCCCTTACACTTGCGCGCATGACGCTTTTTTTCTTGTCTGATTCGGTTTTGGCTACGCATGTTTGGCGCATGTTCTTTTTGGCGACGCTAGGAGTCGGCCTGCTGCTCAAGGTCTGGCTGGCATGGCGCCAAATTCGCCACGTCAGCGCGCATCGCCATGCCGTGCCTTCTGCCTTTGCCCACACAGTGAGCCTGCCCGCCCACCAGAAAGCGGCTGATTACACTGTGGCACAAAGCCGCTTTGGGCTACTGGTCTTGCTGTATGGCACCGTGCTGTTGCTGGGCTGGACGGTATGGGGCGGCCTGCAAGTTCTGCACAACCTGCTGGCGCAATGGCTTGCATCGCCCATGTGGCAACAACTGGGCTTGCTGGCGGGTTTTGCCTTGATGGGCAGTTTGCTGGAATTGCCGTTGGACTGGTATCGCACTTTTCGGCTGGAGGCACGTTTCGGCTTCAACACCAGCACCTTGGGGCTGTGGCTGGGCGATTGGTGCAAAAACATGGCGCTTGGCGCCATCATTGGCCTGCCCTTGGGCGCGCTGATTTTGTGGCTGATGCAGCAAGCTGGCAACCTGTGGTGGCTATGGGCATGGGCCGTATGGGCAGGCTTTGGCTTGCTGATGATGGTGATCTACCCCGCATGGATTGCGCCCCTGTTCAACCGATTCGAGCCGCTGCAAGATCCCCATCTGGTGCAGCGCGTAACGGCCCTGATGCAGCGCTGCGGCTTCTCGGCCAAGGGGTTCTACGTCATGGACGGCAGCAAGCGCAGCGCCCACGCCAATGCGTATTTCACCGGCCTGGGCCGATCCAAGCGCGTGGTTTTTTTCGATACCCTGCTGAAAAAACTGCAGCCCGGCGAAGTGGATGCCGTGCTGGCGCATGAACTGGGCCATTTCAAACACCGGCACATTCAGCAGCGCCTGCTGCTGAGCCTGGGGTTGAGCTTGGCGGGCTTTGCCCTGCTGGGCTGGCTGTACGAGCAAGCATGGTTTTATGCCGGGTTGGGCGTGGCCGATGCACTCGCTCAGCCGCATGCGGCGCTGGCTTTGCTGCTGTTCATGCTGGTTGCGCCGGTATTTTCGATCTTTGCTGCGCCTATCGCAGCGGCCAGCTCGCGCAAGCACGAGTTTCAGGCCGATGCGTTTGCCACCCAACACAGCACGGCCAGTGATTTGTCCAGCGCGCTGCTCAAACTCTATAACGACAACGCCTCCACCCTCACGCCAGACCCCCTGTACGTGCGCTTTTACTACTCGCATCCGCCTGCCAGCGAACGGCTGGCGCGGCTGGCACTTGCAAAGGCTTGATGACATGGCCGCTCCTGTCCATACTGCCCTACCCCCCGACCAGCACCCAGGCCTGGTGATTGCCAGCCACGGGCGGCATGTGATGGTCGAATCGCCCGATGGCAGCCGCCGCATTTGCCACCCACGCGGCAAAAAAAGCCAGGCGCTGGTTGGCGACCAGATTCACTGGCAAGCGCCGCCCGCAGGCCAAGGCGAAGAAGGCACGATCGAGGCCGTTTTGCCCCGCCGCAATGTGTTTTACCGGCAAGACGATGTTCGCACCAAAGCCTTTGCCGCCAATATCGACCAGATTCTGATCTGGCTGGCTGCCGAGCCTGAGTTTTCGCAGCAACTATTGGGGCGCGCCCTGATCGCGGCTGAGGCGGCCAACATCCCGGCCCTGATCGTGCTGAACAAATCCGACCTGACCGCGCTGCATGCCCAAGCCTGGCAGCGCCTGGCGCCGTATCGCGCCATGGGCTACACCACGCTGGGTGTTTCGCTGCACCAGCCATGCGATGCGTTGCATGCGCTCAAACAATCGTTGCAGGGCAAAAAAAGTTTACTGATGGGGCCTTCGGGCACAGGCAAAAGCAGCTTCATCAACTGGCTGCTGCCCACAGCCAATGTGCAAACGAATGAAATTTCGCGCGCGCTCAACAGCGGGCGCCACACCACCACCAGCACCATGCTGCATTGGATTGATCGCGCGACAGATACGGCCGCGATCGACTCGCCCGGCTTTCAGGAATTTGGCATTCACCATCTGGCCGCAACCGATTTGGCGCGCTACATGCCTGACATCGCACACCACACCGGAGCATGCCGCTTCTACAACTGCACCCATTTGCACGAACCGGGCTGCGAAGTGTTAAACGCCGTGGGGCAACCGCTTGAGCAAAAAGGCATCGACCCGCTGCGCCACCAGTTGTATGCGCAATGGCATGCAGAATTAAGCGCCAGCAAATACTGATACCGGTCGCACCCTGCACAGCCCTACTCCATCTCGCTACATCTCGCTACGCTACCTGCCTATTCCCTTTCACCATGCGCGAATCTACACCCCCGCAGCGCCCCAACGTCGCCATCATCTGGTGCAATCTGGGCACGCCCGATGAGCCGACTGCATCCGCCGTGCGACGCTATCTGGCCGAGTTTTTGAGCGATCCGCGCATCGTGGAGTTGCCGCGCCTGTTGTGGCTGCCGATTTTGCATGGCTGGGTGCTGCGCACGCGCCCCGCTCAGTCGGCTGCCCGCTATGCATCCATTTGGTCGCCCGAAGGTTCGCCCCTCAAAATCTGGACCGAAAAACAGGCCAAGCTGCTGCAAGGCTGGCTGGGGCACAACGGCTACCGCGTGGTTGTTGCGCATGCCATGCGCTATGGCAACCCTTCCATCCACGCAACGATTGAGCGCCTGCGCAAACAGGGTATTGCCCGTATTCTGCTTCTGCCGGCCTACCCCCAATATTCATGCACCACCACGGCCAGCCTGAGCGACAAGGTATCCAGCTGGAACCAGCAAGCACGCCACCTGCCCGAGTGGCGCTTTGTCAATGACTACCACACCCATCCGCTCTACATTCGCGCGCTGGCCAAGCAGGTGCTCACCCATTGGCAACACCACGGCCAGGGGGATATGTTGCTGATGAGCTTTCATGGCACGCCAGAACGCACCCGCCAACTGGGTGATCCGTATGCCGAGCAATGCCACGCCACCGCGCAACTGCTGGCCCAGCGGCTGGGCTTGTCCGAAAAGCAATACCGCGTGACCTTTCAATCGCGTTTTGGCCGCACCAAATGGATACGCCCTTACACCGCCGCAACGCTGGAGCAGTTGGCGCAGCAGGGTTTGGCACGCGTGGATCTGCTCTGCCCCGGCTTTGTGGCCGACTGCGTAGAAACACTGGAAGAAATCGCCATCGAATGCCGCGACATTTTTCTGGCCGCCGGGGGCAAAGACTTTCATTACATCCCCTGCCTGAATGACGATCCGGACTGGATCGCCGCCTTGGGCACCATCAGTGCACAGCATTTGGCTGGGTGGCTGCCCGCCCCGCCCAAAAACAAGCCAAGTACGCCTTAAAAACCGCTGTGCGTACGAATGTGTGCATACTGGCGGGCAGGATGGCGGCGGGGGCTGCGTTCCGTTCAAACCCGCTTCCATCCCGCGCACCCTGATCCTGAATGGCTGCAGCATTTGCCCAACAGACCTACTCTGTCGCTTGCCGTTTCTGGATATAATCGTCCGCTTGATCCTCTGACAGCCGCCCTGCTGCGCCGCCGTGCCACTGCTGCACGCCCACTGTATGCGCAGCAACCAACATCCACCGCCGGATGGCTTGGCCACGGGCCTTTTGTGTAGCTGTTTACGATCAAAAAAACAGGAAAAATCAAGATGAACCTGATCCAAACACTGGAACAAGAAGAGATTGCGCGTCTGGGTAAAAACATCCCCGACTTCTCCCCTGGCGACACCGTGATCGTCAGCGTGAACGTGGTGGAAGGCAACCGCAAACGGGTGCAGGCTTACGAAGGCGTGGTTATCGCCAAGCGTAACCGCGGCATCAACAGCGCCTTTACCGTACGCAAAATCTCCAGCGGCGAAGGCGTGGAGCGTACTTTCCAAACCTATAGCCCGCTGATTGCCGGTATCGAAGTGAAACGTCGCGGTGATGTGCGTCGCGCCAAGTTGTACTATCTGCGTGGTCGCAGCGGCAAGAGCGCTCGTATCAAAGAGAAGCTCAGTTTCCGCAAAAAAGAGACCGCAGAACAATAATCCGGCAACGAGGCATTCTTTGCCTCGGTTACCATCCCTTCAGGGACTCAACCGCTTCATGCCCCGGGCTGAAGCGGTTTTTTCATGGGGCACACGCTGCCATGATGACGCACCTGTCAGGCTTGCCAGATTCTTCAGGCTCACCCCATTCACCAGATTGAACCGCCCATCGATAGCCGCCGCTTGCCATGCCAGCCGCTTCTGCACAAAATACAGTCGGCACGCTTGCTTGATCCTTCGTGCGCCCGTCCTTGCCGCGTTCGGCAGATGGGCACCTGATCAGTCATCATCTGCTGAAATCCATTGATGCCTCCTGCAGAATATGGATATTGCACCATGGCCACTTCATCGCACACCGTTTTACCCTTCGACCCGCGCAGCCTGCCTGTTTGGCAAGAGGCCACCCGCATGTTGCAGCAACAGCCTGCCGTGGCGCCCGAACGCATGCAGCTGGATGCGTTGCAACACCGCTTTGCCTCGGCATTGGCCTGGCGGGCCGAACCACGCAACGAGGTATTTGCGCCGCCCGCCATGCGTGATGCCGCCGTGCTGATCGGACTACAGCCTGCATCCTCACCCGCACAACCGCCGCAGGTGGTGTTAACGCAGCGCGGGCAGCACCTGAACGCCCATCCGGGGCAAATCGCCTTTCCTGGCGGCAAAATCGATGCCAGCGATGCCAACGCCAGCGCCGCCGCCTTGCGCGAGGCGCACGAAGAAATCTATCTGGCTCCTGAGCACGCGCACGTGCTGGGTACGCTGCTGCCTTACGAAACAGGCACCGGCTACCGTGTCACGCCGGTTGTGGCTTGGCTGCACCCCGCAGCCAGACTGGCGCCCAATCCGCTGGAGGTAGCAGAAGTTTTTCGCGTGCCGCTGGACTTTTTAATGAACCCGGCCAACCACCGCAAGCATGTTTGGCAACCCACGCTCGACCAGCGCCGCGAATGGTTTTCCATGCCCTACACGGATACCAGCAACGGGCAAGAGCGTTTCATCTGGGGCGTTACTGCCGGCATCTTGCGCGACCTGTACCAGTTTCTTTCTGCATAAGGGGCAGATGGCTGCCGCTTCATGAGAAGATTGCCCTATGCTTTGACCTCTTGTCGTTTGCAGTCGTTTTACTTTCTTTGCTGGGCGTATGACCTTTTTCTCTCTCCTGTGCGCGCTGCTGCTGGAGCAACTGCACCCATTGCCCGCCGCCCATCCGGCATGGCGGGCACAGCAGCGCCTGGCCGACTGGGCACTCAACAATCTGGATGCTGGCCGCCCGATGCACGGCTGGATCGCCTGGGCAGCAGCGGTTGTGCTGCCCGCCATGCTCTCTTACGCCATATACCGTTTATTGGCTTGGGCGGGCTGGCCCTTGGCACTGGCCTGGAATGCGCTGTTACTGTATGCCACGCTGAGCTTTCGCCAGTTTGGCGACTACATCTCTGCCATTCGCGAGGCGCTGGAGCGTGGCGACGAGTTGCGTGCACGCCAGCTTCTTGCGCAATGGAAAAACCATTCATCCAACGCCGCCTTGCCACGCCATGCCTTCACACAGCAGGTGCTTGAATATGCCGTGCTGAACGTGCACCGGCATATGTTCGGCTTGGCAACTACCTTTATCTTGTTTGCCATGCTGGGTATGGGGCCGGCAGGCGCTGTGCTGTACTGGTGCGCAGATTTTGTACGCGCCTATTGGCAACAACAGCGCCAACGCACAGGCATTGAATCGGCCGGATTTGTATTGCAAGCCGCCCAAACAGCCTGGAACGGGATCAACTGGCTGCCCACCCGCACAACGGCCGCCTGCTTTGCCATTGTGGGCAACTTCGAGTTGGCTATTGATAACTGGCGCCAGCTTGCCAGTTCCCAAACCGATGATTCGCGCCCTCACAACGAGGCGCTGTTGCTGGCTGTAGCGGCTGGCGCGATTGATGTGCCAAGCGATTTCAGCACGCCCGCCGCAACAGCGGCACAAACTGCAACACAAACGGCTGGTGCCCACACCACACAAGACCCCACGCTGGCAGAGGATGCAGGCATGGCATACGGCGTTGCACTCTACGCCCAGCAACCATCTGGCATGCTGCGCCTGCACATGCTGGCACGGCTGGTATGGCGCAGTGTGTTGCTCTGGGGCCTGCTGATTGCCTTGGTCACTGTGACGCACTGGGTCAGCTAAGCGCTGATCGGCAAGCGCCTTTTTTCACTCGCCCTTTTCCATTCTGCAGCCCCCTACACACCAATTACGCACAAAATTGCAGCCTTCTTTATCCCCCATGAATACACCTTCATCCACGCCCACCCATACCGTGGCACAAGCCCTGCAACAAGGCATTGCGCAGGGCCTGGCGCCACTGGATGCCCAGCTTTTGCTGCTGCACGCCCTGGGACAGAACGAGGCTGGACGCAGCTGGCTCTTGGCCCATGATGATGAGGTACTTTCCAGCGCCGCGCAGCATCGCTGGCAGCAACTGGTACAGCGTCGCCTGCAAGGGGAGCCTGTGGCCTATCTGCGCGGCTGGCGCGAATTTTTCGGCCTGCGGCTGGCGGTGGATGCCCGCGTACTCGACCCCCGCCCCGATACCGAAACCTTGCTGGAATGGGCGCTTGCTTTGCTGCCCGGTTTGGGTAGCCACCCTACGGTTGCCGACCTGGGCACAGGCAGTGGCGCCCTGGCCTGTGCGCTGGCGCAGCAAGCGCCCCATGCCCAAGTCTGGGCCAGCGACGCCAGCGCAGCCGCCCTGGAAGTGGCACAACACAATGCCCAACACCTGCAATTGCCCGTGCATTTTGCGCAGGGCAGCTGGTTTGATGCGTTTACCCAGCACCACAGCAATCTGCGGTTCGACTTGCTGCTCAGCAACCCACCCTACATTCGCAGCAATGATCCGTATCTGCCCGCATTGCGGCACGAGCCGCTACAGGCGCTCGTCAGCGGCGCCGATGGGCTGGATGATATTCGCACCCTCATCGCGCAAGCACCTGATTGGCTACGCCCCGATGGCTGGCTGCTGCTGGAACACGGCTACGATCAGGCCGATGCCGTGCAGCAATTGTTGCTCGCTCGCGGCTTCACGCATGTGCAGGGGCGTCAAGACCTGGCCGGTATCGTGCGTTGCAGCGGCGGCCAATGGCCATCCACCTAACTGGACGACAGATTAAACCCCGCCACCTCCCACCCCGGCATGGCTTTGCGATAATGCCAAACTCTTTTCTTGAAAGCACTTGAAAGTACTTACGACACTATGACTGACGACATCCAGCAAAAAATCGACGCCCTGGTCAAAAACCACCCCATCGTTCTGTTCATGAAAGGCAATGCCACCTTCCCGATGTGCGGCTTTTCGGGGCGCGCGGTGCAACTGCTCAAAAACGCTGGGGCCGCCCCTAGCTCGGTGTACACCATCAACGTGCTAGAAGACGAAGCCGTGCGCCAAGGCATCAAAACATACAGCAACTGGCCCACCATCCCACAGCTGTATATCCGCGGCGAATTCATCGGCGGCTCGGACATCATGCAAGAAATGTTCGATCAGGGCGAATTGCAGCAACTCGTGGCCTCTGCCACTCAAGCCGAGTAATGCGCACCAGCCGCTGACCGGCGGCTGCACCTTCCCTCGTACATCTGTCTATCTGCGAAATGACAGGCACATAGGCACGTAAGCATGGCATATGCGCCTGCATCCCTGCCCCCATAGCCCCCAGCACCTGTTCGCGTTTTCAATGCTCTTTTGCTGCAACTATGTCGCGTTGTTGTCGTTTTCCGCAGTAAGGGCTTTTTCTTTTTCCAGGCGGGCGCGCTTCATCATGAAATAGCCCACCGTCAGCGCCAGAATGATGGCCGCAATGCCAATCAGGCTCAGACTATCGACCTTTTTCACGTCCAGAATAATCACCTTGCGCGCAATCGCAATAATGGCCACCGACAGCACCGTTTCGTAATGCGGCGGCCCTTGGGTGATATAGGTTTTCATGATGGTCTCGAGCAGTTCGATACCGATCAACACCAGCATGAACATGCCAAACACATCCAGCAGCAAATTGACATCAAACAGCACATAAGGCGGCGTGATGATGTTCTGAATCACGAACCAGCCCAGATCCAACGTGCCCAGCACCAACACAATGGCCATCAGTCCCATCAACAGCTGAATCAGGGATTTTTCAAATTTTTTGAGAATACTGAGCAACATGGCAAGTTCCTGTATGAACGCTTCAATGGCATCGTCTCTACAGCCTGACCTCACAGGTAAGACCGATTAGTGCGTAGTGTAAAAGCATCGCAAAGCCGATGCACAGCATGTGGATTGGAAAACAACATCTGCCCATGCAAAAATAATCCATGCTTACAGCAATTGCCACATTGCCGCCACCGGCATGCATCCTGCTGCATTACGCCCCATACCTGCAACGAGGTTCACCATACGCGGCCCGCGCAACATGCAAACTAACCCATGCATCAAAATGGCAATGCCATTTCTTCCGCGCGCTGCTGGCCTGTGCGCGGATCCATCAGCTGCAACTTCAACGGCGGCATATCGCGACCATAGATGCGTGCAATACGCGCTTCCAGCGGCGGGTGGCTGTCGAGCCAACGCGCTTGCGCCTGCTCGTCGATCAGCATCATGTGCGAAAAAACGCCCTGCCAACCGTGCAGCGTGTTTGCCGTTCCTTCCAACTTTTGCGCGAGCACTTTGCGCAGCACGCCACCCAGGCCATCGCGGCTGCGTGTCCACTGCACGGCACGTGCATCGGCCAACCATTCGCGTTCGCGCGCAACGGCCGCTTGCAACAAGCGCCCGGCCATCCAGCCCAGCCACCCTACAGCCATGATGACCTGGCCGGGCACCCACGCCAGCACGGCCACAGCAGGCGTTTGTTCAACCTTGTCTGCCTTGCCAAAATTGCGCAGCATATCGCCATAGTTATGCAACATTTCAAGCCCTGCCACCATACCTGCCAGCTGCATATTGATGCGCGTGTCGCCTTCGTGCAGATGGCTCATTTCATGGGCAAGCAGGGCCTGCAATTCTTCGCGCGTGAGCCAGTCGAGCGCCCCTTCGGTGACCACAATCACCCAATCCGCCTGATTCCAACCGGTTGCAAAGGCATTAATGGCCTTGACGCGGGGCTGCAACATCACCTGCGGGCGGGGCATGTGCGCAGCCACGGCCATTTCTTGCACGATATTGAGCAGTCTTTTCTCGGCAAACGATACATCGGGTCGTATTTCGCGCGCACCCAAACGGCGCGCCAGCTCTTCGCCCGAGCGCATATTGCTGCTTTCAATCCACCAGCCCCCCACAACCATCAACAAACCCAGGCCGATGGTGGTTTCTGTAAACAGCGCAGGCGGGGGCCAGCCAAGCACCCACAATACGGCACGCATGGCTCCGTATAGCCCCAGAACGGTCGCTGCAGCCGCCAATACAAAGGCGATTTTCAACTGGCGCGAACGGCTGCGCGCATTGGCCTGATGGTCAAAAAACTGCATGTGTCACGCCATTCAAACCCAAACGCTAGGTTAATCAATGGCCCATCAAAACGCCACGCGCGGCGCATTGCGCTCTTCTTCACCAGCGGTAGCTTGCAGCATGGCACCCGGTTGAAAGTTGAAAAGCCGCGCCACAATCAGTGCAGGAAAAACTCCCACGGCGTTATTGAATTCCAACACGGCATCGTTATACGCTTGGCGCGCAAAGCTGACGCGGTTTTCGGTGCTGGAGAGCTCTTCGCTCAATTCGCGCATGCGTGCATCGGCTTTCAAGTCAGGATAGGCTTCTGCCACAACCAGCAGCCGCCCCAGGCTGCCCATCAACCCTTGCTCAGCCAACGCCAAGGCGCCAATGGTTTGGGCATTTTCAGGATGCTGGCGCGCAGCAGAAGCCGCATCGTTTGCCTGATTGCGCGCGGCGATGACCGCCTGCAAGGTTTGCGCTTCGTGTTCCATGTAGCGGCGGGCAACCTCTACCAGATTGGGCACCAGATCGTGCCTGCGTTTCAGCTGCACATCAATTTGACCAAAAGCATTCGCAATCCGGTTACGCAACTCAACCAAGCGGTTGTAAATGCGCACCAAACCTACTACCGATACCAGGCCAATGGCCAGCACAATCCAAGTCGTCGTAGTCATGCCTCTCCTTGATGGTTACGTTTAAAACAAGCCAAATGAATTATAAATTGGTGTGTCCACCCCTGCATGGCAAGGCGTTATTGACGCGCATTTTTCGCCGGCGTAACCACACCATGTGGTCGAATGCATACAGTGCACCAGATGCCTGTTTCCGTACAATGCATGCGTCGATTTGCGATATGCGTACTGGCCCTGTTTGCCCATGCACTTCTTGCCAAGCGCCAGTGATAGCCCGCGCGATAACTAGCGACTTTTTCCTGCCGCTCTTGCTTCCCCCACCAGAAAGATCCCCTGCCCATGCTGCCCTTTGCCCAAAGACTGCAAAACGTCGAAACTTCCGCCATCCGCGAACTGTTCAAACTGCTGGGCAAGCCCGGCATCATCAGCTTTGCCGGGGGCTTTCCTGATCCGGCCTTGTTTGATGTGGAAGGCTTTCAAGCGGCCACGCATACCGCGCTTGAACAATGGCCGAACGAAGCCTTGCAATACGGCGCAACCGAAGGCTTTGGCCCGCTCAAAGAGCAAATCGCCGCATTCTGTACCGCCAAAGGCTCGCCCGTTCAGGCGCAGCAACTCATCGTAACCACCGGCAGCCAGCAGGCGCTGGATTTGATTGCCAAGTGCATGAT
>JAGOGU010000022.1 GCA_017996515.1 Allobrachymonas sp. | reverse complement strand
CGGTTTTGCGTGCGAGCGCATCGACAGTGGGCCGGAGCAGTTTTTTGTGCGCAACCTCTGGGCTTTGCGCCAGGGCAGTCAAGGGGCGCAGGGCGCTACCATCGTATTTGCCGGCCATGTGGATGTGGTGCCGCCGGGGCCAGCAGAGCAATGGACATCGGCGCCGTTTGACCCCGTGGTGCACGATGGCAAGCTGTACGGGCGCGGTGCCAGCGACATGAAGGGGCCGTTGGCCGCCATGATCGTGGGGGCGCAAAATTATGTGGCCGCCCATCCGCAAACGCCGCTGAACATCGGTTTTTTGATCACCAGCGATGAAGAAGGCCCCGCCAACGACGGCACCGTGGTGGTGTGCAAGGCTTTGCGTGAACGTGGCCAGCGGCTGGATTATTGCGTGGTGGGCGAACCGACGGCGGTGCAGCGCACGGGCGACATGATCAAAAATGGTCGCCGCGGCAGCTTGAGCGGCAGGCTCACCGTCAACGGCGTGCAGGGGCATATCGCTTATCCGCATCTGGCCAAAAACCCGATTCATTTGCTCGCGCCCGCATTGGCTGAATTGGCCGCTACGCAGTGGGATCAGGGCAATGCGCACTTTCCGCCTACCAGTTGGCAGGTCAGCAACATCCATGGCGGAACGGGCGCAGGCAATGTGATTCCGGGCACGGTGACGGTAGATTTCAACTTCCGCTTCTCAACCGCATCCACCTCCGAAGGGTTGCAGCAGCAGCTCGAAGCCGTTTTGCGCCGCCACGGGCTGGACTATGCCTTGCAATGGACCTTGGGCGGTTTGCCTTTTTTGACCGAGCCGGGCACGTTGGTGGATGCCGCGCGCCGCGCCATTGCCGAGGTTGCGGGCGTGCAGGCTGAGCTTTCTACCAGCGGTGGCACCAGCGATGGCCGCTTCATCGCGCAGATTTGCCCGCAGGTGATTGAGCTGGGGCCGCCAAACAGTAGCATCCACAAAGTGAACGAACATATTGCGTTGGCGGATCTGGCACCGTTGCCTGCCATCTACCAGCGCGTGCTGGAGTTGCTGGCATAGGTACGCGTGCACAATCCGCTTGGGCGGGGATGCATGTCGCGTTCATGTCGCATCCATCCCGCCGATTTTTTACAGAGCCTCGCTCCCTGTTCCATCTGCCATGAAATTGATCGATCTGGTTCGCAAAGCCGAACAACAATTGCTGAACGCCGGCGTGGTATTTGGCCACGGCACGGATAACGCCTGGGACGAAGCTGCCTGGATCACCCTGTGGACGCTGGGTTTGCCGCTGGATACCGATCTCAGCCCCGAATCGGAAGCGGCTGCGCAGGTCGTGGCTGCGGCTGGCGTGGAGCAGGTCGAGCAGGGCGTGCAGCAGCGCATTGCCTTGCGCAAACCGTTTGCCTACATCACCCGCGAGGCATGGTTGCAGGGCGTGCCGTTTTATGTGGACGAGCGCGCCATCATTCCGCGCAGCCTGATCGCCGAGGTGCTGGCCGATGGCAGCATCGACATCTTTTTGCGGCCTGATACGCGGCGCGTGCTGGATCTGTGCGCCGGCAATGGCAGCTTGGCGGTGCTGGCTGCGCTGGCCTGGCCCGATGTGCAGGTAGATGCTGTCGACATCTCGCCCGATGCGCTGGCCGTGGCCAGCATCAATGTGAACAAGCATGGCTTGCAAACGCGCATTCGCCTAATCGAAAGCAACGGCTTGGCCGCCTGCGAGGGGCCTTACGATCTGATTGTGTGCAACCCGCCTTATGTCAATGCCGCCAGCATGGCCGAACTGCCTGCTGAATACCGCGCCGAGCCTGTGCTGGCGCTGGCGGGTGGCGCAGACGGCATGGACTTTGTGCGCCCCTTGCTGGCGCAGGCCGCCCGGTATTTGAATGAAGGCGGCGTGTTGGTGCTTGAAATCGGGAACGAGCGCCCCTATTTCGAGGCAGCCTTTACGCAGCTCAACCCTATCTGGTTGGATACCAGCGCAGGCGGCGACCAGGTACTGCTGCTGACGCGCGAAGCCTTGCTGCACCACGCGGCGGAGCCAGCGGCATGATCGTCTTTCACAACGTCACGCTGCAACGCGGCACCAAGGTGCTGCTGGATCGTGCATCGGTCACCATCAACCCCGGCGAAAAAGTGGCGCTGGTGGGGCGCAACGGCGCGGGCAAATCCAGCCTGTTTGGTCTGCTCAATGGCGCACTGCACGAAGATAGCGGCGATGTGACACTGCCCGCCGCCTGGCGACTGGCGCAGGTAGAGCAGCACATGCCAGAAACCAGCGAAAGCGCTACCGACTTTGTGCTGGCGGGCGACACCCGATTGCAGCATGCGCAGGCCGAGTTGTGCGCGGCAGAGGCCAGCGGCGACGGCATGGCCATGGCCCATGCCCACGCCTTGCTGCACGATGCGGGCGCGCACGATGCCATGGCGCGTGCACAAACGCTGATACTGGGGCTGGGTTTTCAGTCGCATGAATTGGATCGACCGGTCAGCAGCTTTTCGGGTGGCTGGCGCATGCGCCTGCAACTGGCGCGCGCCTTGATGTGCCCGAGCGATTTGCTGCTGTTGGACGAGCCCACCAACCACCTGGATCTGGATGCGCTGGTGTGGCTGGAGGGCTGGCTCAAACGCTATCCGGGCACTTTGCTCATCATCAGCCACGATCGGGAATTTCTCGACGCCGTCACCCAGGTCACCATCCACATCGAGCAGGCCCAGCTTGTTCGCTACGGGGGCAATTACAGCGCGTTTGAAGAGCAGCGCGCCCAGCAGATACTGTTGCAGCAGGCGGCTTATGCGCGCCAGCAGGAAAAAATCGCGCATCTGCAAAAATTCATCGACCGCTTCAAAGCCAAGGCCACCAAGGCCAAACAGGCGCAAAGCCGCGTCAAGGCGCTGGAGCGCATGGAAAAGCTCTCGCCCGTGCTCACCAGTGCCGATTTCACCTTTGAATTTCAGGAACCGTCCCAGCTGCCCAATCCGATGCTGGCCATCAAGGATGCCAGCTTTGGTTACCGCGCCACGGTTCCGTCTCAGCGTCAGCCTCAGCCCGAGGCCGTTTCTGCGGACGCGCCCCCAACGCTGCAAGATTTCAGCACCAGCGCCAGCGTGCACGCGCACCAACTGCAAACGGGCGAGGCGCTGCCGCCCATTGCTGCGGCGGATATGGTCATCTTGCGCGATGTGAGTCGCTCGGTACAGGCCGGGCAGCGCATTGGCGTGTTGGGCGCCAACGGGCAGGGCAAATCCACGCTGGTCAAAACCATTGCGGGCGATTTGCCCTTGCTGGCTGGGCGCATCACGCAGGGCAAAGGGCTGCGCATCGGCTACTTTGCACAGCAAGAACTGGATGTGCTGCGCCCGGACGAACACCCCTTGCAACACATGGTTCGGTTGGCCAAGCAGCACCCGGACATTGCCGCCCAGTGCGGGCGTGAGCAGGATTTGCGCAACTTTCTGGGCAGCTTTTTGTTCACGGGCGATATGGTGCATCAAGCCGTGGGCAGCATGAGCGGCGGCGAAAAAGCCCGGCTGGTGCTGGCCATGCTGGTGTGGCAGCAACCCAATTTGCTGCTGCTGGACGAGCCTACCAACCACCTGGACTTGATGACGCGCGAAGCGCTATCGTTGGCGCTCAATGGTTTTGACGGCACGCTCATGCTGGTCAGCCACGATCGGGCGCTGCTGCGCGCTGTGTGTGAAGAGTTCTGGTTGGTGGGGCAGGGCACGGTGCGGTCGTTTGACGGCGATCTGGACGATTACCAACGCTATCTGCTGGATTTGGCGCAGCAGCGCCGCGAAGCTGCGGCGGCCACTCGCCAGGCGGAAGGCGGCGCAACAGCCGAAGCGGACGGGCACGCAATGGCTGCCGGGGCTGCAGCCAAGCCTCTGTCGGGCGGGGCGCTGCGCAAGCAGCAGCAGGCGCAACGCCAGCATTACCTGAACCAGCGCCGCCCTTTGCAAAAGCAGCTGGACCAAATCGAGGCAGACATGGCGGCGTTGGGCGCTGAAAAAACCGCGCTGGAAGAGCGCCTGTGCCAGCCTATGCCTGCGGAGGACATTGCCGCAGCAGGCAAACAGCTCAAGACCGTGCAGCAACAGCTGGACGAGGCGGAAGAGCGTTGGTTGCAGGTCTCGGCCAGTCTGGAAGAGTTGGATCAATCGGCGGGGCAAGGGTAAATATGGCCATGGCTGCCTGCACAAATTGCACGACAATGGCACAGAAGTTGAAGCGGAGACAGATATGTTGAGCAAACAAAAAATCGCATCGATTTGGGCACTGGGTAAAGAGCAGGGCTGGATGCTGACTTTGGCGGCGACCCTGTGGCTGTCGGCCTGCCAGCCAAACGGTGCGCCCGGGTCTGCTGCCTCTGCCGCTTTGGCCGTGACCGAGGCTGCATCTGCACCTGCATCCGATGCGGCAATCAACAACGCATCTGAAGCCTCCTCTGCCCCGCAAGCCGCGGTGGTACCCGTGCGCGGCATTTACACCTGGGGTAGCGAGGTTGAAACCCTGTCGCCTTGCAACAGCGACAAAACGTATTGGCTCGAAGGCGACGAGGCCCTGCTTGCCCCCTTGCAAGAATTGGCCATCAAAAAGGCCGATGCGGCCAACGAAGCCTATCAGCCCATTTATGTCGAAGTACAAGTCAGCCACGCCGGGCAGGCGACCGATGGGTTGGCCGTGGATTACGACGGCGTGATGCAACTGCACGCCGTGCAGTCTGCCAGCGGCCGTGTGCCTGCCGACTGCCCGCTGCTGGACGTGCCTGCCAGCCCCGCCAGCCAGTAAAGCTGTGTTGCCGGGTAAAGCTTCATCGGCTTTGGATCTTTATCAATATGCACAGCGATTCAATGGGGCAGTGGCTCATATGACGCCAGATCGCACCAGACTGTTGCCGCAAATCGTTGCGGCGCTGGCCATCGTCAGCATGCTGTTGCCGCAAGCCGTGGCCTATGCGGCCATTGCGGGCATGCCCGCGGTGCACGCCGTGATTGCTGCACTGGTTGGGTTGAGCGCATACGCTGTGCTGGGCAGCAGTCGCTATGCAGTGGTGTCTGTCACTTCGTCATCGGCAGCCATTTTTGCCTCGGTGGTGGCGGCTAATGGTGCAGCCGGAGGCTATACGCTGGTAATTCTCACCGGTATTCTGTTCGTGCTGGCGGTGATTTTTCGGGCGGACTTTTTGGTGACTTTTATTTCTCGCCCGGTTTTGCGCGGGTTTGCCTATGCCTTGGCACTGAGTGTTATCGTGCGCCAACTGCCGACCATGATGGGCATTACGGTGCAGGCGGGCAATATTCCGCTGCTGCTGTGGCGCTTGCTGGGTAGCGTGGCGCATACCCATTTGCCCAGCTTGGCGCTGGGCTTGGGGACGTGGTGTTTGTGGCGGCTGCTGCGCCGTGCGCAGCGCAGGGTTGCCTGGGTGCAGCCCCCGTTGCTGGTGTTTGTGACGGGGTTGCTGGCAGCGGTTGTGTGGCCGCTGCAAGAGATAGGTGTAGCGGGCATTGGAGCCATCCATATGGTGCCCTTGAACCTGCAGTGGCCGCGCATGGAATGGTCTGCCTGGGCATTGGCGGCCAACGTGGCCCCGGCGCTTTTCATGGTGCTGTTTGCCGAATCGTGGGGCACGGTGCGCTCGATCGCGCTGCGGCGGGGCGAGGTGATTCAGCCCCGCCGAGAAATGCTGGCGCTGGGCGCAGCCAATATGGCCAGCGGCCTGTTGCAAGGGTTGCCCGTGGGGGCAGGGTATTCGGCTTCTACCGCGAATGAATCCGCTGGTGGCCGCAGCAAATGGACCGGTTTGCTGGCAGCCGGGCTGATTGCTGGTTTGCTCTGGCTGTTTCGCGCCGAGCTGGAGCGTATGCCGTTGCCCGTCATGGCCGCCATGACGGCCAGCATCCTGACCGACAACCTGGGCCTGCGCCGCCTGCTGGATTCGTTCAAACTCAAAGGGGATTCTTGGTTGGCTCTGGTCACCATCCTGGGCGTGCTGCTGATGGGGGTGATGATGGGCATGTTGCTGAGCGTGGGCCTATCCGTGCTGCTGGCCTTGCGGCGCTTTGCCAGCCCGGCTCTGAGTGAGCTGGGGCATTTGCCCGGTACGCTTGATTTTCTCGACATGGCGCATCACCCCGAAGTCAAGCGCCTGCCTGGCATCCGCATCATCCGGCCAGAAGAGCCCATCTTTTTTGCCAATGTCGATACCATGTTTCAGCAAGTGCGCCAGCGTTGTGTTGACATGGATTTGCACGCTGTGGTCTTGAGCATGGAACAGTGCGACGATTTAGACAGCACGTCGGTAGAAGCCCTGTGCGAATTGCAGCAATGGATGCGCAAACGGGGGCTGCAATTGCTGCTGGCGGGAGCCAAAGACCGGCCCCGTGCAACGCTGCAGTATGCCTCGCAGCCGCCGTTGAATGAACAATGGAGCTTTTTCTGGAGTGTGGATGAGGCGGTTAGCCGTGCCCTGTCGCAGCAAAGCGCCATCCAGCGGGCGCAAAAACAGATGGTGGATGACTGAAGAAGGCTGCTGCTGCGGAGAGAGTAGAGGGTCAAGCGGCGTGGGGCAGCGGTTGCATGGATGTCGGTCCATGGTCACATCTGGCGATTGATAGGTAGCCTGTGCCAAACCCATCACGCGCAAGCGGCTTTTTGTTCATTATCATGACGGGCAGATTGCTTGCAAGCAGGCAAGCCCCCCACCTTGCGCCACACGATGTACTGGAGGTTTTTGGCATGAAATTTCGTTTCCCCATCGTTATCATCGATGAAGACTATCGCTCCGACAACACATCGGGTTTAGGCATTCGCGCGCTGGCCGAGGCCATTGGTAAAGAAGGCTTCGAGGTGGTGGGCGTGACCAGCTATGGCGACCTGAGCCAGTTTGCCCAGCAGCAAAGCCGCGCCAGCGCCTTCATCCTGTCGATTGACGATGAAGAATTCGTGACCGACGGGCCGGAACTGGCGCCTGCCGCCATCCTCAACCTGCGCAAATTCATTGCCGAGGTGCGCCGCAAGAACGAAGACGTGCCCATCTACCTGCATGGCGAAACCAAAACCAGCCAGCATTTGCCCAACGACATCTTGCGCGAGCTGCACGGCTTCATCCACATGTTCGAAGACACGCCCGAATTTGTGGCCAGGCACATTGTGCGCGAGGCGCGCAGCTATCTTGAGAGCATTCAGCCACCATTCTTCAAGGCGCTGCTCGACTACGCCGAAGACGGCTCCTACTCGTGGCACTGCCCCGGCCACTCGGGTGGCGTGGCTTTTCTCAAAAGCCCCATCGGCCAGATGTACCACCAGTTTTATGGCGAGAATATGCTGCGCGCTGACGTGTGCAACGCGGTAGAAGAACTCGGCCAACTGCTGGACCACGACGGCGCCATTGGCGAAAGCGAGCGCAACGCCGCGCGCATCTTCAATGCCGACCACTGCTTTTTCGTGACCAACGGCACCAGCACCAGCAACAAAATCGTGTGGCACCACAACGTGGCGCCGGGTGATGTGGTGGTGGTAGATCGCAACTGCCACAAATCCATTCTGCACAGCATCATCATGACCGGGGCGATACCGGTGTTTCTCAAGCCCACGCGCAACCACTACGGCATCATCGGTCCCATTCCCAAAAGCGAATTCGAGCCGGCCCGCATCCGCGCCAAAATTGCGCGCAATCCGTTGCTCAAGGGGGTGGATGCCAAGGCCGTCAAGCCGCGCATTTTGAGCCTCACGCAATCCACTTACGACGGCGTGCTTTACAACACCGAGGTCATCAAAAAAACGCTCGATGGCTATGTGGAAAACCTGCACTTCGACGAAGCCTGGCTGCCGCATGCGGCCTTCCACCCGTTTTACGGCACGTATCACGCCATGGGCAAAAAGCGCGCGCGGCCCAAGCATTCGGTGGTGTACTCCACGCAATCGGTGCACAAGCTGCTGGCGGGCATCAGCCAGGCCAGCCACGTGCTGGTGCAGGATTCGCAAAAAACGCGGCTCGATCGCCATCTGTTCAACGAGGCGTATCTGATGCACACCAGCACCAGCCCGCAGTACAGCATCATTGCCAGCTGCGACGTGGCCGCCGCCATGATGGAGCCGCCCGGCGGCACCGCGCTGGTGGAAGAAAGCCTGCAAGAGTCGCTCGACTTTCGCCGCGCCATGCGCAAGGTGGACGAAGACTTTGGCAAAGACGAATGGTGGTTCCAGGTATGGGGGCCGAACAAGCTGGTGGAAGAAGGCATTGGCCGCGCGCAAGACTGGATTTTGAAAGTAGGCGCCAGCCGCAGTGCCAACTGGCACGGCTTTGGCAACCTGGCCGCGGGCTTCAATATGCTCGACCCCATCAAATGCACCATCGTCACACCGGGCTTGAACATGGACGGGCGCTTTGAAAAAACCGGCATCCCCGCCAGCATCGTGACCAAATACCTGGCCGAGCATGGCGTAGTGGTTGAAAAAACCGGCCTCTACAGCTTCTTCATCATGTTCACCATCGGCATCACCAAAGGCCGCTGGAACACGCTGGTCACGGCGCTGCAACAGTTCAAGGACGACCACGACAAAAACCAGCCCATGTGGCGCGTTATGCCCAAGTTCTGCGCCCAAATGGCCAGCCGCGCAGGCGGTGCGCGCTACGAGCGCATGGGCCTCAAAGACATGTGCCAAATGGTGCACCAGATGTATGCGCGCCACGGCATTGCACGCCTCACGACCGATATGTACCTCAGCGAGCTGACACCAGCCATGCGCCCGGCCGATGCCTATGCCGCCATTGCCCAACGCAACACCGAGCGCGTGCCTATTGACCAGCTCGAAGGGCGCATCACCACCAGCCTGGTCACGCCTTATCCGCCGGGCATTCCGTTGCTGATACCGGGTGAAGTGTTCAACAAGAAAATCGTGGACTACCTCAAGTTCTCGCGCGCCTTCTCGCAAGAATGCCCGGGGTTTGAAACCGACATCCACGGCCTGGTGGAAGAAGTGGACAACAAAGGCCAGGTCAGCTACTTTGCCGATTGTGTGAAGCAAACTTGAGGCGCAAATTTACCCGGCTGCCGTGTGGCTAAACCTTGTTCAATCAACGCTGTTTCAAAAATCGCGTATCAACACGTGCCAGCGGCATTGTCAACACTGCCGGCACGTTTTTATGGCTCGTTTCTGATCAAAAAAGATCCATGAACAGGTGTTAAGCATGGTGCTTGCCGTGCTGGCGGTATCTTTTCCACGCCTTTTCAATCTCCACCGCCACCCAAATCATTCCAGCCAGTCCCAGGCAGACGGCCAATTCGCCCAAGGTGAGGGTTTGTGTTTTGAAAATGGGGTGCAAAAACGGCACGTAGATGGTGGCCATTTGCAGAACAAATGTCAGCGCCACGGCGCCCAGCAGGGGCTTGTTGCTGAGCAGGCCTTGGGTGAACAGCGAGTCGGATTCGGAGCGGATCGCCATGACGTGCGCCATTTGCCCCAGGGTGAGAGTGGTAAACACCATGGTTTGCCAATGGGCGTTGCTGCCGTTGTCGCCGTGGTGAATGGCCCAGTATTGCAACCCCAAGCAGAATACCGTGAGCAAAAAGCCCACCCAGATGATGTGCCAGCCCATGCCGTGGGCAAACAGGCTTTCTTTGGGGTGGCGGGGGGCGCGTTGCATGATGCCGCGCTCGGCCGGCTCGGCCGCCAGCGCCAGGCCGGGCAGGCCGTCGGTGACGAGGTTGACCCACAGAATGTGAATAGGCAGCAGTGGCATGGGCAAGCCCAGCAGCGGGGCAAAGGCCAGTGTCATGACTTCGGCCGAGTTGCCCGTCATGGCGTAGCGCACGAATTTGCGGATGTTGTCGTAAATGCGGCGGCCTTCGCGCACGGCGGCCACGATGGTGGCGAAGTTGTCGTCCAGCAGCACGAGGGAAGAGGCTTCTCGCGCCACGTCGGTGCCGCCTCTGCCCATGGCCACGCCAATATCGGCCTGCTTGAGGGCGGGGGCGTCGTTTACGCCGTCGCCCGTCATGGCCACGAACTGGCCGTGTGATTGCAGCGACTGCACGATGCGGATTTTTTGCGCGGGGTCCACGCGGGCGTACACGCGTGTGCCCAGCACCCGTTCTTTCAACTCGGCATCGCTCATGCCGTTGAGCATGGCGCCTGTAAGCACGGCATCGATACGGTCTTTTTGGTGGGCAATGCCCAGGCGCTGCGCAATGGCGAGCGCGGTGGCGGGGTGGTCGCCCGTGATCATGACGGGGCAAATGCCTGCGCTGATGCATTCGCGCACAGCAGCGGCGGCTTCTTCGCGTGGCGGGTCGATCAGGCCAATCAGGCCGATGAAGCTGAGGTCGGCCTCGATCGATTCGATGTAGTTGGCCTCGGCAGCCTGCGGCAGCTGCGTCCACTGGCGGCTGGCAAAGGCCAGCACGCGCATGCCTTGGGCGGCCATGCGGTCGGCTTCGGCCAATACGGCTTGTGCATCCAGCGGTTGCGCGCCGCTGGGCGACCAGCTGTTGATGCAGTAGGGCAGCAGGCTTTCGGGCGCGCCTTTGCTCAGTGCCTCGATCTGGCTGCCGTTGTGGTGAAAGGTGGTCATGCGCTTGCGGTCGGAATCAAACGGCAGCTCGTGCACGCGCGGGCTGTCGGTTTCCAGTGCGTGCTTGAACAAATCAACCTGGGCGGCAATAGCGGCCAGCGCGGTTTCTGTCGGGTCGCCTTGCCAGATGATTTTGTCATCGGCATCGGTGACATCGGTTGAGGTGGCGTCGTTGCACAAGGCGGCCACACGCAGCAGTTGCATATGGCTGGGCGTGGGCGCGCTGTTTTGGGGGTGAACGTCTGCCAGGTGCCAAGGCTGCTTGTCGGCCCACAGCAGTTCGGCATGCATGCGGTTTTGCGTGAGCGTGCCGGTTTTGTCTGAACAGATGGTACTGACCGAACCCAGCGTTTCTACCGCGGGCAGGCGGCGAATCAGCGCCTTGAAATCCGCCATGCGGCGTGCGCCAATGGCCAGCAGCACGGTCACAACGGCGGGCAGCGCCTCTGGAATGGCGGCCACGGCCAGGCTGATGGCCGTCATCAACATGGTGAAGGGGTTTTCGCCTCGCAGCAGGCCCAGGCCGAAAATGCCCGCGCAAACCACCAGCACCACGAGAGACAGCTGCTTGCTGAAGGTGGCCAGGCGTTGCTGCAAGGGGGTGTTGCGCTCCAGCGCATCGTTCATCAGGTTGGCAACCTTGCCCAGCTCGGTGCCCATGCCGGTAGCCACCACCACGCCTTGCGCGCGGCCATTGGTGACGGTGGTGCCTTTGTATGCCATGTTGATGCGGTCGCCCAGTGCCAGGTCGCTGCCGTGCAGGGTGGCGGTGTTTTTTTCGACCGTGACCGATTCGCCCGTCAGGGCCGATTCATCCACCTTGAGCTGTGCGGCTTCCAGCAGGCGCAGGTCGGCCGGAACCTGGTTGCCGGCTTCCAGCAGCACAATGTCGCCGGGCACCAATTCGCTGGCGGCAATGGGTTGGGGCTTGCCATCGCGCAGCACTTGCGTGCGCGATGCTGCTAGCTGGCGCAGGGCGGCAATGGCCTGGTCGGCGCGCCTGGCCTGGGTAAAGCCAATGGCGGCGTTGAGCACGACAATGGCCATGATGACCAGTGTGTCTGTCACGTCGCCCAGAATGCCCGACACCACAGCCGCCGCCAGCAGAATGATGATCATGAAGTCTTTGAACTGATCCAGCAGCAGCTCGAATGGGGAGCGTGTTGCGCGCGCAGTCAGCGCGTTGGCGCCGTGGGCCAACAGGCGCTTTTCGGCCTCTGCGGTGGCAAGGCCCGCGGCGGCATCGCTGTGCTGTGCGGCCAGCACGGTGGCGGTATCGCTGGTGTGCCAGTCAAGAGGAGGGGCGGGAGATTGCGGCGACGGTGTGCTCAATGTGTCCTTTCATCAGGCGGGGTATGCTGGCTTTCAGTCGGCCAGCTATTTGCCTGGATGTATAAATAGCGGCAGCAAAAATTACGGCAATAGTAAGGTATTTGCAGGGTATTCCTCCCCGTAAAAAGCGGGTGGCCGGGCAATGCGACAATCTCGAACATGTTGATTGACTCTTCTTCCGTTTCCCGTACCCGCATCAAAATTTGCGGCTTTACCCGCGAGCAGGATATTGATGTGGCCGCTACCGCAGGCATCGACGCCGCCGGCTTTGTGTTGTATGCGCCCAGTCCCCGTGCGGTCAGTGTGCAGCGTGCGGCCGAACTGGCGCGCCGTCTGCCGTCGTTTATCACGCCTGTGCTGCTGTTTGTAAATGCCGACGATGCCTTGCTGCACGAAGCGGCGCAGGCCATGCCCCATGCCGTTTGGCAGTTTCATGGTGATGAAACGCCGCAGCGTTGCAACGCCGTAACGAACGGGGGGCGGCGTGCCTATATTCGGGCAGCGCACATGCCGGTTGAGACGGACGCCCCGCCATTTGACTTGCTAGAATTCGCCCATCAGTATGTAAACGCCCAGGCCATTTTGCTGGATGCACAGGTTGCAGGCTATGGTGGCGGCGGAAAGGTCTTCAATTGGTCACAGCTACCAACAAACGTCGACGCTCACCTCGTCTTGAGTGGTGGGTTGGCACCTGCAAATGTGGGGGCTGGCATCGCTTGCCTGCGTAACCGTTGCAAGTCGCTGTCAGTCGATGTCAGCTCTGGTGTGGAAGCCGCCAAGGGCATCAAAGACGCCGACAAAATTCAGGCCTTTGTGGCTGCCGTGCGCGCGGCTGATGCTGCGCATGGCATGCCCTGATTGAAAGCTTTTTCCATGTCTCCCTATCACCAACCCGATACCCATGGGCACTTTGGCCCTTATGGCGGTGCCTTCATTTCCGAAACGCTGACGCTGGCGATCGAAGAACTCAAGGCGGCTTATGCCAAATACCAGCACGACGCCGATTTTCTGGCCGAATTTCGCTCCGAACTGGCGCATTACGTGGGCCGCCCCTCGCCCGTGTACCACGCCGCGCGCACCAGCCGCGAGCTGGGCGGCGCGCAGATTTTTCTCAAACGCGAAGACCTCAACCACACCGGCGCGCACAAGATCAATAATGTGATCGGCCAGGCCATGCTGGCCAGGCGCATGGGCAAGCCGCGCATCATCGCCGAAACCGGTGCGGGCCAGCACGGCGTGGCCACCGCGACCATTTGCGCGCGCTATGGCCTGGAATGCGTGGTGTACATGGGCTCTGAAGACGTCAAGCGCCAGTCGCCTAATGTGTACCGCATGAAGTTGCTGGGCGCCACCGTGGTGCCGGTGGAAAGCGGCAGCAAAACCCTGAAGGATGCCCTGAACGAAGCCATGCGCGATTGGGTCACCCATGTGGACAACACCTTCTACATCATTGGTACTGTGGCCGGGCCGCACCCTTACCCCATGATGGTGCGCGACTTTCAGAGCGTGATTGGCGAAGAATGCCTGACGCAGATGCCCGAGCAGAATGCCGGCAAACAGCCTGATGCCGTGGTGGCCTGCGTGGGCGGCGGCAGCAACGCCATGGGCATTTTCTATCCCTACATTCCGCATGCCAACACACGCTTGATTGGTGTGGAAGCCGCGGGCGAAGGACTGGACAGCGGCAAGCACGCCGCCAGTTTGCAACGGGGCGAACCGGGCGTGCTGCATGGCAACCGCACCTATATTCTGCAAAACGCCCATGGGCAGATTACCGAAACGCACAGCATCAGCGCGGGGTTGGATTACCCCGGCGTGGGGCCGGAGCACGCCTGGCTCAAGGACACGGGTCGAGCCGAATATGTGGGCATTACGGATAAAGAGGCGCTGGACGCCTTCTATTACCTGTGCCGCACCGAAGGCATCATTCCCGCGCTGGAATCGAGCCACGCCTTTGCCCATGCCATGAAGCTGGCCAAAACCATGCGCCCTGAGCAGAGCATTTTGGTGTGTCTGTCGGGCAGGGGGGATAAAGACATTGGCACGGTGGCTGACTTGTCGGGCGTAGATTATTACGATAGGCCATCCATGCGCGGGCATGTGGTCAAAGGAGCCTGATTATCGGAATCAACTGTGTTGCGCAAGCTCTGTTTTAGTTTAATTTAATGAGTATTCTTTTACATGAGTCTAAATATTCTTAGAGAATATCTTAACGCCATTGCCGCCAATCTCAAGGCAGGCAACGCCACCGAGCACACCCACCGCCCCGCGCTCAAAACTCTGCTCGAAGCCATTGGCGCGCAAGCCGATGGTGGCCAGGCGCAGGGCGCCATCAGCGCCACCAATGAACCCCAGCGCATTGCCTG
>JAGOGU010000152.1 GCA_017996515.1 Allobrachymonas sp. | reverse complement strand
CAGCCAAAACAGGCTTATGCTGTCCGTGCCCCGCCGAAAACGGGCGTGGTTCGCGGGTCTCTGGGCCAACGCATCCGCACCTCCCGTCACCCCGGCGCTGCATACCGGCTAATGGACAATCTGGGTTGAACACAATAAAAGCCGCGCAAGCGGCTTTTTTCTTGCCGCTGCTTTCGTGCAAACACTTCTTGCACGGACGCTTGGCCCACATGGGGCTTGGGCGATCTATCTCCGTAAGGCACGTCGTGTGTTCTTATGTTTGCTCAAGCAAAGCCAGCATGCCCGCCTCATCCAGCACTGGGATGCCCAGTTCTTGCGCTTTGTCCAGCTTGCTGCCGGCTTCTGTGCCAGCCACCACATAGCTGGTTTTTTTGCTTACGCTGCCGCTGACTTTGGCACCGGCTGCTTCCAGCATGTCTTTGGCCTGATCGCGCCCCAGCGTGGGCAAAGTGCCCGTCAGCACAAAGGTTTTGCCACTCAAGGGCAGGGCATCGGAAGGTTGCCAAGCCATTGCCTGCTCGGGCCAATGCAGACCGGCTGTACGCAGTCTGGCGATGACATCGCGATTATGTGGTTCGGCAAAGAAGTGTTGAAGGCTGGCGCTGACCACCGGCCCCACATCATTGACTTGCAGCAAGGCGGCTTCATCGGCGGTCATCAGTGCATCCAGATTGCCAAAGTGGCGTGCCAGATCTTTGGCCGTGGTTTCGCCCACATGGCGAATGCCCAAGCCATAAACAAAGCGCGCCAGAGTGGTGACTTTGCTTTTTTCCAGGCTATCCAGCAGGTTTTGGGCCGATTTTCCCGCCATCCGATCCAAAGCGGCCAACTGCGCCAGTTGCAGGTGATATAGGTCGGGCAGGGTTTGCACCAAGCCACTTTCCACCAGTTGGTCTACCAGTTTTTCGCCCAGGTTTTCAATATCCAGCGCGCGCCGTTGAGAAAAATGCAAAATTGCCTGCTTGCGTTGCGCCAAACAGAACAGACCGGCGGTACAGCGCGTATCCACCTCGCCTTCGAGCCGTTCGATTGCGCTGCCGCAAACGGGGCAGGCGGTAGGCATCACAAATAAGTTTGTAGCGGCAGGGCGTTTGTCGATCACGACAGAAACCACTTCGGGAATCACATCGCCTGCGCGCCGCACAACCACGGTGTCGCCCACGCGCACGTCTTTGCGCTGCACTTCGTCTTCGTTATGTAAGGTGGCATTGGTAACGGTTACGCCGCCCACAAATACGGGTTCCAGCTTGGCAACCGGCGTGAGTTTGCCGGTACGGCCTACCTGTATGTCAATGGCCTGCACCACCGTCATTTGCTCTTGCGCCGGGTATTTGTGTGCAACGGCCCAACGCGGCTCACGGCTCACATAGCCCAGTTGGTCTTGTTGGGCAAAGCTGTCGATTTTGTACACCACGCCATCAATATCAAACGGCAATGTATCGCGCAAAGCAGCCATTTTTTGATGGAACGCAACCAAGCCTTGCGCGCCTTGCACAACCGCGCGGTGATCGCACACGGGCAAACCCATGCGTTTGAACGCATTCAGCATGCCACTTTGGCTATCGGGCTGGTTCGGCCATTGCTGCACTTCGCCTTTGCCATAAGCAAAAAAGCTCAATGGCCGCTGTTGGGCAATGGCAGGATCTAGCTGACGCAAAGCGCCTGCTGCCGCATTGCGTGGATTGACAAAGGTTTTTTCGTTCTTTTTGCCTTGGGCGATTTTCTGGCGCTGCTGTTCATTGAGTGTCTCGAAGTCATCACGCCGCATGTACACCTCGCCGCGTACTTCCAGCACGGCAGGCGGATTGGCTGTGTGCAGCTGCAAAGGAATTTGCCGAATGGTGCGGATGTTTTGCGTGACATCTTCCCCCGTTTCGCCATCCCCACGCGTGGCTGCTTGTACCAGCACGCCGTTTTCATAGCGCAGGCTCACGGCCAGGCCGTCAAACTTCAGCTCGGTGTCGTATGACACGGGCGCATCATCCACCTGCAAGCCCAGTTCTTTGCGCATTCTTTGATCAAATGCCTCTGCGCCACCGCTGCTGTAATCCGTTTCGGTACGGATAGAACGCATGGGCACGGCATGGCGTACTGGGGCAAAGCCGTCCAGCACTTGGCCGATCACGCGTTGCGTGGGCGAATCGGGTGTGCGCAGAGCAGGGCAGGCCTCTTCCAGTTGCTGCAATTCGGTAAACAGCCTGTCGTATTCCACATCGGGAATTTCCGGTGCGTCCAGCACGTAATACAAATGCGCATGGCGGTGCAATTGTTCGCGCAGCCACTGGGCGCGCGCCGTTTGTTGGGGCGTAGGCGCAGAGCCATGGGCGTCTGCATGGGAAAAAAGGTCTGTATCAGGCATGCTAGGCAAGAAAAACGATACGATCGGGGCGGCAATCAAGCAGATAATTATCTGCATAAACAACCCTTGCAAGGGCGCAAACTTTAGCAGGACGGCAAAGCGCCTATCCAGCGCTCTGCTTTCCGCCCTGTTGGCCGTTTGCAAGCTGCCCTCGCAAGTCGCCTTTATCGGTTCTATGCAATTCCTGCGTTTGACAAGAAACGCCCCGTCTTTCTTTATATGAACAACAAAACTTCCCAGTCACTTTCTCAAACCCGCATGGTTTATGGCTTTCACGCCGTGGGTGTGCATCTCAAAACCGCGCCGCAAGCCGTGCAGGAGATATGGTTCGATCCATCGCGGCGGGATGCCCGCATGCGCCAATTTCTGCAACGCTTGCAAGAAGCAGAAATTACCCCGATAGAGGCTGATAGCGCACGGCTCTCGCGTCTGGCGGGCAGCTTCAATCACCAAGGCGTTGTGGCGCGCGTCACCGCAGCGCCGCCAACCCATTCGCTGGATGATTTTCTGGACAATCTGCAAGAGCCGCCCCTGCTGCTGGTGTTGGACGGCGTGACCGACCCGCACAATTTGGGCGCCTGCCTGCGCGTGGCAGATGGCGCAGGCGTGCACGCCGTCATCGCTCCCAAAGACCACGCAGCGGGCATCAGTGCTGTTGTCGCCAAAGTGGCCTGCGGTGCAGCAGAAACCGTACCGTACTTCATGGTGACGAATTTGGTACGCACCCTAAACGAGCTGAAAGAGCGCAATATCTGGGTCATCGGCACCAGCGATGATGCGCCTCAAACCCTTTATCAGGCGGATCTCCGCGGCCCGCTGGCGTTGGTGCTGGGCGCAGAAGGCAAGGGCATGCGCCAACTCACGCGCAAAACCTGCGATGCACTCATCTCCATCCCCATGCACGGTGCGGTAGAAAGCCTGAACGTATCTGTTGCCAGCGGTGTTTGCTTGTATGAGGCGGTGCGGCAAAGAACGTAAGACTGACAATTTACAAGCTTGTCAGTTTGTTTGTAACTCCAGAGTACGAATGATCTTGTTCAGCATTGCAAGGATAATAACTTGACATAATATACATCGTATCAAGAAACGCATGAGACTCGAAGGCGGCAGTTGCGTAGGCGTTGCCGCATGGAACAAGGCTTGCGGCTGCGTGCTTTGTATCGTTCTTTGGGGTGGAAACGTAGCGAGTGTGCGCAATTTTTTCACGTCAGCGCCAGGACTTTACATAACTGGGAAAGCGGTGCCACGGCAATCCCCTATGCAGTACTGAAGCTGCTGCGTATTCATGCACGGTATGAGTTACCCGGTCAGGAATGGAATGGTTGGGTCTTTCACAGTGGCAAGCTGTGGACGCCTGAGGGTCACGGCTTGACGCCCCATGACGCGGCTTGCTGGCGCAATCTGAGCCGTCGCGCGCAGTTGATGGAAGAATTTTTGCGAGAAAACATAGAATTGAGAAGGCGCGTGGCTGCGCAGCAGCCCGATGCTGGGGCATCGCGCGTGCACGCTGCGGCGGAGGGGGCCGCAGCGTATGCGGGGGACACTCCGCCGCGGAGTGCGGCGCGAAGCGCCGTAGATTTATCCAAAGGACACTATTCAAAACTACAAGGCAGAAATCCAGCAACCATGCGGCTTCCGGCAGGGGCTGGACACCTCCCCTTTTGGTCAGTGGTCACTAACAAGAAAGGGGGTTTGGGGTGAGTTGTCGGGTGCTCTGGATGCCTCCTGCCTGTGTTCTAGG
>JAGOGU010000151.1 GCA_017996515.1 Allobrachymonas sp. | reverse complement strand
GCTACGACTGGAGCGAAAGCAGCCTGATCCTCGAAGCCTTCACGCGCCACCACGGCCGCACGGCGCTGGTGGCCAAAGGAGCCAAGCGCCCCAGCTCGGGCTTTCGGCCTGTGCTGCTACCCTTGCAACCCCTGCACATCGCGTATGCGGGCGATGCAGAAATCAGAACCCTCAAAAGTGCCGAATGGATGGGCGGGCACGTCATGCCAACGGGCGATGCCTTGTTGGCGGGCTATTACCTCAACGAGCTCATCATGCGGCTGCTGGCGCGTGATGACCCGCACCCCGCGCTGTTTGATGCCTATGCGGCAACCGTATCCTGGCTGGCAACCCATGCCGGGCAGGGCGAGCATTTGCAGGCCGTGCTGCGTGCGTTTGAACTGGTGCTGCTGCGCGAGGCCGGCCTGCTGCCCACGCTGGATGTGCAAACCCTCAACTATCAACCGCTGCAGATTGATGCCGCTTATGCCCTGATGCCCGAAAGCGGTCTGCTGGCCGTGCCGCCCACGCAAGCCCGCGCACTGCCCGGCCGCTGCTGGCTGGCGCTGCAAGCCGCCATGGACGATGCCGCCCCCCTGCGCGCCTTGTTGTCGCTGTGCCTGGCGCAGCGCGATGTGGCGCTGGCGCTCAAACCCCAATTGCGCGAATTGCTGTATTACCATTGCGGCGTATCGCGCTTGCGCACACGGCAGTTGCTGGTGGATTTGCACAACCTTTAAAAGCTTTTTTGAATTGAGTTGCTGTGTACCGTGTGCGCTACGCAGCCACCCATGCAAGCACTTCTTTTTTTCATGCCTCTCACCATGTTTCGGGCTCCAGTCTGATCGTTCCATGACGCACCACACCCACCTCTCCATCAACGTCAATAAAGTGGCCTTGGTCCGCAACACGCGGCACCTGGGCATACCCAGCGTCACCCGCGCGGCCGAACTGTGCCTGCAAGCCGGTGCGCATGGCATCACCGTGCACCCGCGGCCAGACGAACGCCATATTCGCCCGCACGATGTGCATGATCTAGCCGCACTGCTCAAAAACTGGCCGGATCGCGAATACAACATCGAAGGCAACCCGCTGCAAAACCTGATGGACTACATCCGCACCGTGCGCCCGCAGCAAGCCACCTTCGTGCCAGATAGCGAAGACCAATTCACCAGCGACCACGGCTTTGACCTGGCCGATGCCGCCACCCGCCAGCGTTTGATCCCTCTGATTGCCGAATGCCACGACCTGGGCGTGCGCGTCAGCCTGTTCATGGATCCGCTGCCAGAGCAAATGCCGCTGGCGCGTGAGATTGGCGCCGACCGTGTGGAGCTGTACACCGAACCTTATGCCGCCGCCCACGCAAGTGGCGACGGCACACGCCTGCAAACCGAACTGACCCGCTATGCCGCCGCTGCACGCGCGGCCCACGCTGCGGGCCTGCAGGTCAATGCCGGGCACGATTTGAACCAAGCCAACCTCACGCCTTTTTTGCTCACCGTGCCCCATGTGGCGGAAGTCTCCATTGGTCACGCCTTCATGGCCGATGCGCTCGAAGCCGGCTATACCGCCACCGTGCAGGCGTATCTGGCCTGCATCAACGCTGCCGCTATCGAAAGCACCTGATACATGCAATACATGCATCTGCCTGCCTGCGCCTGACTGGCAGATTCATGCCGGTCAAGCGCATATCCGTAGCCACTTGCAGCCCTGAACATGCCCACCTACACCTACGAACACAAATACCGCCTGGCCCAGCAATTCGCCAAACGCTGGAAAGACGAGACCCGCGAGCGCGCCGAGAAAGACACCTTCTGGAACGAATTTTTCGCCATCTTCAATCTCGACCGCTACCGCACCGCCACCATGGAATACCAGGTCAAGCACCGCAAAGGCAGCACCAAGTTTGCCGATGTGTTCTGGGCGGGCAAGCTGCTGTGCGAGCACAAAAGCGCCCGCAAGGATTTGGCCGAAGCCTTTACCCAAGCCATGGGGTATATCGAAGAAATACGCCGCCACAACAGTGCCGACGTGCCGCGCTATGTCATCGTCAGCGACTTTGCCCACATCCATCTTTACGACTTGCACCAGGGCGCGCAGCAAAACGCGCTTGAACCTTTGGCCTTTGCCCTGAGCGAACTGCCCGAGCACATCAAGCGCAAAAATTTCGACTTCATGGACGGCATCAGCCGCGAGCTGAAAGCCGCCGAAGAGCAGGCCAATATCGAAGCCGCCGCAGCCGTGGGCAACCTGTACACCGCCTTTAAAAAAGACGGCAACTACCCCGAGCACGACCTCAAGCAATTCATCATCCGCCTGCTGTTTTGCTTTTTTGCTGACGACACCCTGATCTTTGCCCACAACCAGTTTGCCGATTACCTGCAAAAATTCACCCGCGCAGACGGCGCGGATATGGGCGGTGCGCTCAATCGCGTTTTTACGGTACTGAATACACCGCTTGAGCGTCGCCCCAACGGCATGCCTGAAGAAATCAGGGCGTTTCCCTACGTCAATGGCAATTTGTTTGCCGACAGCCTGTGCGAGTTTTATTTCAACGCCGAGCTGCGCGAACTGCTGTTTGAATGCGCCCACCGCGACTGGGCCAAAATCAGCCCCGAAATTTTTGGCAGCCTGTTTCAAAGCGTCATGAACAGTGTCGAGCGGCGCGAACTGGGCGCGCACTACACCGAAGAAGCCAACATCCTCAAGGTCATCAACAGCCTGTTTATGGATGACTTGCGCCAGCAATTTGAAGCAGCCAAAAAAACAGCCAAAGCCAAACGCACTGAAGCCATCCACGCTCTGCACAAAACCATGGGCAGCTTGCGCTTTCTCGATCCCGCCTGCGGCTGCGGCAACTTTCTGGTGGTGGCCTACCGCGAACTGCGCAGGCTCGAAGACGACATCATTGGCGAACTGTTTGCCGAAGGCCAATTGCTCGACATTTCCACCATGCAGCAATGCCACATCGGCCAGTTTCATGGCATCGAAATTGACGAATACCCCGCCCAAATCGCCAAAGTCGCCATGTGGCTGACAGACCACCAGTGCAACCAGCGCACCGCCGAGCGTTTTGGCCAAACCCGCCCCAGCATTCCGCTCACCGACAGTGCCGAAATCATCAACGCCAACAGCCTGTGCATCAACTGGCCGCAGGCCGATTACATCTTTGGCAATCCGCCGTTTGTGGGGGCGAAATATCAGAACAAAGAACAGCAAGCCGATACGCAGGCCATTTGCGGAACCATCAAAGGCAGCGGTATTTTGGACTATGTGTGCAACTGGTATGTCAAAGCTGCCCGCATCATGCAGCAACAGCCCCAAGTACAAACGGCTTTTGTATCCACCAACTCCATTTGCCAAGGCGAGCAGGTGGAGGTGCTGTGGGGGCATTTATTGGCGCAAGGTGTGGTTATCACTTTTGCCCACCGCACCTTTCAATGGACATCGCAGGCCGCAGGCAAGGCGGCGGTGCATTGCATCATCGTGGGTTTTGCACAAAACGTAGTCGCAACCGTTGCAAAACATTTGTTCCATTACCCAGACATCAAGGGCATGCCCGAAAAGCATTTGGCAGCCAATATCAGTCCCTATCTGATTGATGCACCCAATATCATTATTGGTAAGCGTAGCCAGCAAATTTCTACTGAAGCAGAAATGACGAAAGGCAGCCAGCCAAGTGATGGCGGCCATCTGTTGCTATCTACCGAGGAGAAGCAACAGTTGATTGCTGCCGAGCCTTTGGCAGATGGCTACATCCGACCATTTCTTGGGGCGGACGAATTTATCAATGGCAAACAACGTTGGTGCATCTGGCTTCATGGTGTGAGTGACACCCGCCGCAACCACGATTTGAAGCAAATGCCTTTGGTGGCAGAGCGCATTGAAAAAGTCAGGGCTGTGCGTGAGGCCAGTCGATATGCAACCTCTATTGGCAGCGATAAACGGCCTTATGAGTTTGAAAGGGTACGCCAGCCCGCAAGCGGTCGCTACCTGATCATTCCGCGTGTTTCATCGGAAAGCCGTCGTTTTGTACCGATTGATTACGTATCGTTTGAAACCATCAACAGCGATGCCAATTTCAGCCTGCCCAACGCCACCCTCTACCATTTCGGCCTGCTGTG
>JAGOGU010000021.1 GCA_017996515.1 Allobrachymonas sp. | reverse complement strand
CCGGGATTTATACCCTGCGCATCATCCTGCGCCACGGCCTGGGTCGCCCGCCGCCGCCTGCGCGCTTCGTCAGCATGCCGTTCACGCCCATGTCGGAAATGGGCGCGTCCTTGCTGGCCAACATGATCTCTCTCACCCCCGGCACCACCGCGATCGATATCGACATGAAAAATCGCCAGATCATCATGCACGTGCTCGACGCCACCGATGTGCAGGGCGTGGTCGATAGCGTGCGCACCATGTTCGAGCCGGATCTGATTACTCTTTTCGGAGATAAAAAATGATCGACGCGAACGCGGCCACCACCATCACCTGCACCTTTGTCGTCATCATGGCCGCCATAGCGGTTGGCTTTGCCATTGTGCGCATCGTCAAAGGCCCCACGGATACAGACCGCATCATCGGACTAGATATCCTGTTTTCCACCGCCTTGTTCGTCGGCATCATCTCTGCCGTGCTGACCGGACGTACCGTCTTTATCGACGTGGGGCTGGGGCTTTCTCTCGTGGGCTTCATCGGCACACTCGGCTGGGCGCGACTCATCAAGCTGGGCACGTTGGTGGATAAAAACCAAGGAGATGCCCCATGATCCATACCCTTCTGCAATTTTTGGGCCTGTTCATGCTGGCTGTGGGCGGCGTTTTACTGCTCGTTGCTGCCTGGGGCGTGCACGCCCTGCCTGATGCCCTGTCGCGCCAGCACGCCGCCACCAAGGCGGCCACGCTGGCCATCTCCACGGCGTGCGTGGGCGTATTTTTGCTGCATACCGACTGGAGCTGGAGTCTGCGTCTGGGGCTGGTGCTGGTTTATCTGATGCTTTCACTGCCGCTGTCGGCGCACATGCTGGCGCGGGCCGCCGTAACCGAAACAGAAACCGACACCACGCCGCACAGCTGAACTTGCCGCCTGCCGCCGCACACCGGCAACACCTGTGCGGCATCAGCCAGCAAACCCCTTCCCCTCTTTCACAGGAGAATGCCATGCCCGCATCCGCATTTACCATCCCCGACATGAGCTGCCAGCACTGCGTCCAGTCCATCACCCGAGCCATTCAGGCAGTGGATGCCAACGCCCAGGTCAAGGCAGATATCGCCCAGCACCAAATCAACGTTACCGGCAGCACGCTGGATACGGCGGCATTGCAGGCCATCATCGCCGAAGCGGGCTACAGCCCAACGGCACTTGCCTGATAGCAGGGTTCCTGATTTTTCTGCTTCAGTACAATTTGCCAAACACGGCCCCCGTCATCCACCCTTTGCCCGTCACGAGCCTGTGGCGGCTTGCGTTAGGCGTTGCACCTGTTTGGGCCATACCGTTTTCATGCCTGATTGCCCCATGTCCTCGTCCACACCCTCTCGGCCGCCATCACCCGCTACCCCCGGCAAGCCTGCCGAAGGCACCCCTGCGCACGATGGCGGTGGGGCAGCCGAAACAGCGGTCAAACCCCAGCTGCAAGCCATCAAACCACCAGCCATGTACCAGGTGGTGCTGATCAACGACGACTTCACTCCCATGGAATTTGTCGTGCTGGTGCTGCAAGAGTTTTTCAACAAAGACCTGAATACCGCCACCAGCATCATGTACCAGGTGCATACAGAAGGCCGGGGCATATGCGGCATTTACACCCGCGACATAGCCCAAACCAAAACGCACCAGGTGATGGAGGTCGCTCGCAGCGCCGGGCACCCGCTGCAATGCATATTCGAGCCTGCGCCAGAATAAACGCGCTGCAGCGCCTCTGACAACCCACACATCAGCCACCCAGACACAGCAGGCTGTTTTTCATCCCGTTGCGCTGGCCCGCTTGAATCTGGCGATGATGCCCCCACATTTCGCAGCAGTATGAAATTTTGCGCTACCCGCGGTACGATGGCGGCTCAGGCGCAGTAAAAAGACTGTGCGCGGCTGGCAGCATTTGCCATATTCGCCCGCGCCGGTCAGGAAAGGAATGATTTGACATGATTGCCCAGGAACTGGAAGTAACCTTGCACATGGCCTTTGTCGAGGCCCGGCAACAGCGCCACGAATTCATCACGACCGAGCACCTGTTGCTGGCGCTGCTGGATAACCCGTCGGCCGCCGAGGTGCTCAAGGCCTGCTCGGCCCATATCGACGACCTGCGCACGGGGTTGAGCAATTTCATCAAAGAACACAACACCCCCTTGCCCGGCACCGAAGAGGTCGACACCCAGCCCACGCTGGGCTTTCAGCGCGTGATTCAGCGCGCCATCATGCATGTGCAAAGCACGGGTAATGGCAAGAAAGAAGTCACCGGCGCCAATGTGCTGGTGGCCATTTTTGGCGAAAAAGACTCGCACGCCCTGTACTACCTGCACCAGCAGGGCGTTACGCGGCTGGATGTGGTCAACTTCATCGCCCACGGCATCCGCAAAGATGGCAACAGTGATGACACCGCCAAACAGGAAGACGACAGCTCCGGCAACGACGAGGGCGACGAAGAAGGCGGCGAGCGCAACGAAAAAGCCTCACCGCTGGAGCAGTACACCAACAACCTCAACGCCGCCGCCAAAGAAGGCAAGATCGACCCACTGATCGGGCGCGACTTCGAGGTCGAGCGTGTCATCCAGATTCTGTGCCGCCGCCGCAAAAACAACCCCCTGCTGGTAGGTGAAGCGGGCGTGGGCAAAACCGCCATTGCCGAAGGGCTGGCCTGGCGCATCACCGAAGGCACTGTGCCCGAGGTGCTGGCCAACGCCGAAGTCTATGCGCTCGACATGGGCGCGCTGCTGGCGGGCACCAAATACCGCGGCGATTTCGAGCAGCGCCTCAAAGCCGTGCTCAAAGCGCTGCGCGACAAACCCGAATCGATCCTGTTCATCGACGAAATCCACACGCTCATCGGCGCGGGTTCTGCCAGCGGCGGCACCATGGACGCCAGCAACCTGCTCAAGCCTGCGCTATCCAGCGGGCAGCTCAAGTGCATTGGCGCCACCACCTTTACCGAATACCGCGGCATCTTCGAAAAGGATGCGGCGCTGTCGCGGCGCTTCCAGAAAGTGGATATCGTCGAGCCGACGGTCGAGCAAACGGTCGAAATCCTCAAAGGGCTGAAATCACGCTTTGAAGAGCACCACAGCGTCAAATATGCCACCGCCGCACTGCAAGCCGCCGCCGAGCTGAGCGCCAAGTACATCAACGATCGCCAGCTGCCCGACAAAGCCATCGACGTGATCGACGAAGCAGGCGCAGCCCAGCGCATTCTGGTCGCCAGCAAACGCAAGAAAATGATCGGCAAGGCCGACATCGAAGACATCATCGCCAAAATCGCTCGCATTCCACCTGCCAGCGTCAGCAGCGACGACCGCAACAAACTCGCCACGCTCGAGCGCGACCTCAAATCCGTGGTGTTCGGGCAAGACAAGGCGCTTGAAATTCTCGCCGCCAGCGTCAAAATGGCACGCTCCGGTCTGGGCAAGCAAGACAAGCCCATCGGCTCCTTTTTGTTCAGCGGCCCCACCGGCGTGGGCAAAACCGAAGCGGCCAAGCAACTGGCCTACATTCTGGGCGTGGACCTCATCCGCTTCGACATGAGCGAATACATGGAACGCCATGCCGTCAGCCGCCTGATCGGCGCGCCCCCCGGCTATGTGGGCTACGACCAGGGCGGCCTGCTGACCGAGCAAATCAGCAAAAAGCCGCACAGCGTGCTGCTGCTCGATGAAATCGAAAAAGCCCACCCCGACATCTTCAACGTGCTGTTGCAGGTGATGGACCACGGCACCCTGACCGACAACAACGGGCGCAAGGCCGACTTCCGCAACGTCGTCATCATCATGACCACCAATGCCGGAGCCGAGACCATGAACAAGGCCACCATCGGCTTTACCAGCAAGCGCGAAAGCGGCGACGAAATGGCCGACATCAAGCGCCTGTTCACGCCCGAATTCCGCAACCGGCTGGATGCCATCGTCGGCTTCAAGCCGCTGGACGAACAGATCATTCTGCGCGTGGTGGACAAATTCCTGCTGCAACTCGAAGCCCAACTGGCCGACAAAAAAGTCGAAGTCACCTTCACCGACGCCCTGCGCAAGCACCTGGCCAAAAAAGGCTTCGACCCGCTCATGGGCGCGCGCCCCATGCAACGGCTGATTCAAGACACCATCCGCAAGGCGCTAGCCGACGAACTGCTGTTTGGCCGCCTCACTGAGGGCGGCCGCCTGACCGTGGACTACAGCGCCGAAGCCGAAAAGGCCGAACCGCTAGGCAATGGCATCGTGCTCGACATCCAGCCGCTGCCGAAAAAAGAGCCCCGTCCCGGCAAAACCGCCGAGCAAGAGGCTTCTTCTTCCTGAGTGACTGATTCATTCATCTGGCCGTAGCCATGCGGGCCGGGGCGGTTCACAGCCCCCGCCCGGCTGCTGCCATAATGCCGGGCGGCGCCACCCCTATCATCTGCGCCGTGCCCCCTTTTTCATCGCTTCATCATGCCTGTACATATCGACCCCAACCGCTATCTCGACCCCGTTGCCTACGACCTCGACCCCGTGGACGAAACCAACCGCGCCTGGGCGCAAGCCTATGCCGAGCTGGACGAAGCCTTGCGCCAAGTCGGGCCAGAAGGTGCGCTCTACCTCGTCTGCGGCCTGAGCCGTGCGGGCAAAACCACTTGGGTGCAGCACCACCTCAACCGCCTGGGCGACAAAGCCGTATTCTTCGACGCCGCCGTGCCCGCCAAAACCCACCGCCAAAAAACCCTGCAACTGGCGCACAAACATGGCGTGCCCGCTACTGCCGTGTGGCTCGACATCACCCCCCAACTGGCGCTGCAACGCAATCTGGAACTACCCCCTGAAAAGCGCCTGCCCGAATCCACCGTGCGCCACGCCTTTGCCCTGTACCAACAGCCCAGCACCGACGAAGGCTTTGCCGCCGTGCAAATCGTGCCCGCCGATGCCGATCTAAACGCAGCCTAAGGCGCATCACACCCGCACACCTTTCGCCCGTTTTCTTGAACGGCGACGATAACAAAGGGCATATGCATGAAATGCATATGCCCTTTGTGCTTTTTGTTAGCTGATGATGTTTGCCTTATTGACTCTTCTGCCGCCGCGCCTGCACGGCATCTGACAGGGTTTGCAGCAGCTGCGCCGTGTCGTCCCAGCCCAGGCAGGCATCGGTGATGCTTTTGCCGTATTCGAGCTGGCGAGGGTCGTCTTTGCCGGGGGTGAATTTTTGCGCTCCGGCCTGGATATGGCTTTCGACCATGACGCCAAAAATGGCGTGCGAGCCATTGGACACTTGCTCGGCAATGGCCTGCGCCACTTCGGTCTGGCGCTCGGCCGTTTTATAACTGTTGGCGTGGCTGCAATCCACCATGACGCTGGGGCGCAGCCCGGCCGCTTCGAGCGCGACGCTGGCGGCCTGCACGCTTTGCGCATCGTAGTTGGGCGCTTTGCCGCCGCGCAGAATGACGTGGCAGTCCGGATTGCCTTTGGTGGCGACAATAGCAACTTGCCCGTTTTTGTGCACCGACAAAAAGTGGTGGCCGCGCGCTGCGGCCTGAATCGCATCGGTAGCGATGCGGATGTTGCCATCGGTGCCATTTTTGAAGCCGATGGGCGCCGACAGGCCGCTGGCCAGTTCGCGGTGCACCTGGCTTTCGGTGGTGCGCGCGCCAATGGCGCCCCAGCTGATGAGATCTCCCACATACTGGGGCGAGATGACGTCGAGAAATTCGCTGCTCGCGGGCAGCCCCATGCGGTTGATGTCGATCAACAACTGGCGCGCCACGCGCAAGCCTTCGTCGATGCGGCAGCTTTCGTCCAGATAGGGGTCGTTGATAAGCCCTTTCCAGCCCACGGTGGTGCGGGGTTTTTCAAAGTACACGCGCATCACGATTTCCAGCGTGTCTTTGTACTGTTCGCGCAGTTTCACCAGGCGTTGCGCATAGTCCAGCGCCGCCTTGGGGTCGTGAATGGAGCATGGCCCCACGATGGCCAGCAGCCGATCATCCTGGCCGTGCACGATTTTCTGGATGGCCTGGCGGGTTTGCGCCACCAGCGCCTCGACGGGTGAACCGTTGATGGGAAAGAAGCGGATCAGGTGCTCGGGTGGGGGCAGCACCGTCAGGCTCTGGATGCGATTGTCATCTGTTCGGCTGGTTTTGTCTTCGGGCTGGCCGTACCAGACATGTTCGGTTGCAGATTTGGGTGACATGAAATTCCTCGAACAAAAGGGGGGCATGCCAAAGCACGCATAAAAAAAACCGCCGGGCTTTACGTCCTCGGCGGTTTTACAGTCTGGCGCTTCGTGGTGTGCTCAAACCTCCTGTCCACCGGGGACTGGATGAAAGGCAAACCAAAAATAAAAAGCGCAGGAAACTTGCATGGACGCCAATATACCACAAAGCTGACAAATGGGTGACACTTTTACAAGCATCCGTGCTCGGAACGCAAGCCGCACGCAGCCGCATCAGGCATTCGCCAGCAGCCACTGGTGCAGATCGTGCAGCGATGTGGCGGTGTACAAAGGCCACAGCGCGGCCAAGCCCGTTGTGTCGTGCGCGCCATAGGTGACGGCTACTGCCGGGCAGGCGGCGTTGTGCGCCATGAGCAGATCGTGCGTAGTGTCGCCCACCATCAGGGTTTGCACAGGAGCGGTGTTCAGCTCGTCCATCAATTCATGCAGCATGAGGGGATCGGGCTTGCCCGCCGTTTGGTCGGCGGTGCGGGTAGCGTCGAACATATGGCTCAGGCCCACGGCATCGAGTGCTTCGTTCAATCCGGTGCGGCTTTTGCCGGTGGCAACTGCCAGCATATGGCCTTTGCCCTTGAGGCTGAGCAGCATGTCGTGCGCGCCTGTAAACAGGGTGATGTCGCCTTGGTGCTTGCGGTATTGCGCCCGGTAGGCTTGTGCCAGCAAGGGGTGGCGGTAGGCGGGCACGTCGGGCGCGGCCAGTTGCAGCGCCTGCTGCAAATCCAGACCGATAACGTGGCGCGCCGTTTCGTCGCTCGGGGGCGTGCCGCCCAATTCGGCCACGGCGGCTTGCAGGCTGCGCACGATATTGCCTGCGGAATCGAACAAGGTGCCGTCCCAGTCAAAAACAATCAAGGGGTAGCGCTGCAACATGGTTCAAGCAAGGAAACGAAAAAATGGTGACAGCGCATTATGGCTAGTTTGTAGCAGTGGGAGTAACAGCAGGTAAGACAGCACTGCCGCCCAATGCTTTGTACAGCGTGACTTGGTTAATGGCACGTGCCAGCTGCACGTTTTGCCAGGCCAGCGTGGCGCTGCGGCGGCTTTCTTGCGCATCGAGCCAGGTTTTCAGCGGCACGGCTCCCGCACGGTATTGCACTTCGGTGAGTTGCTCGGCGCGTTTGGCCTGCTCCAGAGCAATGGCTTGCTGGTCGGACTGCTGTTGCAACTGGGTACGGGCAGACAGGGCGTTTTCGGCATCGGCCAGTGCGGCGTAGAGCGTTTGGCGGAAGTGGATGATGGCCTGCTCGTAACTGTTGCGGGCGATGGCCGTATTCCGTTGCATTTCGCCCAGCCTCAGGAAAGGCAGCGCCAGCCCCGCGCCCAGCGTGGCAACGGGGTTGGCCAATACGTTCGACAGCGAGGTGCTGCTGCCGCCCAGCGCGCCTGTCAGGCTCAGCGTGGGGTAGTAGCTGGTGCGCACCACATCGACATGAACCAGACTTTTGCGCAGGCGTTGCTCTGCCGCTTGCAGATCGGGCCTACGCGCCAGAATGGAAGCAGGCAAGCCCGCAGGCACAGGGGGTAGCTGCGCCAGATCGGGCAGGTGCGGGTTGTGTGCCGCTTCGGGCAATTGCTCGGGCGGGGCATCAAACAAAATGGCGAGGGCATTGCGTTTTTCCACGCGCTGCTGCTCCAGATCGGCCAGCATGGCGCGCTGGCTGGCTTCTGTTTGGCGGGCTTGCGCCACACCCAACCCCGAAATGGCGCCCGCCTGGTGCTGCACCTGCGCCAGCTCCAGCGTTTTGGCGGCAGTGGTGACGCTTTGCTGTTGGCTGGTAATTTTGTGGTTGAGCGTGGCCAGCTCCCAATAAATGGTGGCTACCGTGGCGACCAATGCCTGCGCGGTGGCTTGGCGGTCTTGCTCGGTGGCACGGGCTTCCCACTCGGCGCGGCGCTGGGCAGCGGCCAGCTTGCCCCACAGGTCAATTTCCCAACTCACGCCCAGGTTGGCGTTGTAGCTGCGGTTGGTGTTTTCTGCGCCGGTGAGTTCGCGGCTGCGGTTGTAATTGAGGCCGGCACTGGGCGTGGGCAGGCGGTCGCCCGCGGCGTTGCCCGCTTCCAGTTGGGCGTTGCGCACGGTGTAGGCGGCGGCCGCCAGATTGTTGTTGCGTTGCAGTGCCAGATCAATCAGCGTGTTGAGCTGTTCGTCGCCAAAGGCCGTCCACCAACGGTCGCCATAGGTGGCGTCTGCCGCCGTTTGGGTTTGGCCTTCGGCCGCGTGTTGCCACTGCGCAGGCAGATTGAGCGCCGGTTGCTGGTACGGCGTGTTGGCGCAGCCTGCGAGCAGCGCTGCGGCACAGGCGGCAGCGATGGTTGTCGCATGGCGGCGAGGGAAAGAGCGTTTTTCCACGGCAAACACTTTCATTGACGGGATCATTGGCGAGACAAGGCATCGACCGGATCAAGCTGGGCGGCGCGGCGCGCGGGCAAAAAGCCGAACAACACGCCGATAAGCGTCGAGCAGGCAAACGCCAGAATGATGGAGGTGGTGGAAATGACCATGCTGAATGCACCCCCTGCCAGCATGTCGAAGACAAAGCCGATCAACAGCGCCAAAGCAATGCCCAACACACCGCCCACCAAGCACACCAGCACAGCCTCGATCAAAAACTGTTTGAGGATGTCGCTTTGGCGCGCGCCCACGGCCATACGCACGCCAATTTCCTGTGTGCGCTCGGCCACCGACACCAGCATGATGTTCATCACGCCAATGCCGCCCACCACCAGCGAAATCACGGCAATGGCAGAGATCAGCAAGGTCATGGTCTGGGTGGTTTTTTCAACCGTTTGCTTGATGCTGTCGGTATTGATGGCAAAGAAATCTTTTCTGCCATGGCGTTGAGTCAACAAAGCAGTAATGCCCTCTTCCGCGGCTGCGCTGTCCACGCCATCATGCACGCGCACGGTGATGGAGCGGAAATAGCTGGTGCCCATGAGGCGGCCCATCACCGTGGTGTAAGGCATCCAGATATTGAGCGATTCGGCGTTGCCAAAAGCCACGTCTTTTTTCTCGGTCACGCCGATGATGCGCGCGGGCATGCTGCCGACCAGCAGCACCTTGCCGATGGGGTCTTCGCCCTCGGCAAAAAAGGCTTCTTTGGTGCCCGGGTCGATCACGGCATCCTGCATCTGGCGGCGCACACTGTCCGTATCGAAAAGGGCGCCATGGTCCAACGTATAGCCGCGCACGCGAAAGAACTCGGAACCCACACCTGAAATACTGACCGTTTTGCTGACATTTTTGTACAGCACGGTTTTGCTGGTGCTCACGCCGGGGGTAACGCTATCGACATAACTGAGCTTGGAAAGGGCGACGGCATCACCCTCCACCAAGGTGCGGATGCGACCCGCCGTGCGATCGCCAAAGCCCGATCCCGGCAGAATGCCAATCGTATTGGTGCCCATGCTCGCAATGTCGCTGAGGATTTTTTCGCGCGAGCCATTGCCCAGTGCCACCACCGACACCACCGACGCAATGCCGATGATGATGCCCAGCATGGTCAGCAGCGTGCGCAGCTTATGCCCCACCATGGCGCGTATGGCCATTTGCGCGGCTTCTTTCAGGCGCCCCAAAGCGGCGGCAAAGGTTTCCTTTCGCGCCGGGCCTTGATCGGTTTTGACCTTGGCGACCTGGGCATCGCTCTTGCTCTGGTCGCTCACGATGCGGCCATCGCGAATTTCGATGATGCGGTTGGCGTTGGCGGCCACATCGGCATCGTGCGTCACCAGAATGATGGTGTGGCCGTCGGCATGCAGCTCTTTGAGGATGTTCATCACCTCCTGGCCACTGGCCTGGTCCAGCGCGCCGGTGGGCTCGTCGGCCAGAATCACGTCGCCGCCATTCATCAGCGCGCGGGCTATCGACACCCGTTGCTGCTGCCCGCCCGAGAGCTGGCCGGGTTTGTTGCCCAGGCGCTCTTCCAAGCCCAGCCGCGTGAGCAGTTTGCGCGTGCGCTCGTGCCGCTCGGCCGGTGCAACGCCCGCGTAAATGGCCGGGATCTCTGCATTGCCCATGGCGCTCAAATCGCCCATGAGGTGGTAGCGCTGGAAGATGAAGCCGAAGTGCTCGCGCCGCAGCCGCGCCAATTCGTCAGGCACCATCTGGCGGGTCTCTTTGCCGCTAACTTCGTAGCTGCCGCGCGTGGGGCGATCGAGGCAGCCCAGAATATTCATCAGCGTGGACTTGCCGGAGCCAGACGGGCCGATGATGGCCACCATTTCGCCCGCGTAAATATCCAGATCCACATCTTTCAGCACCGCCACCACTTCGTTGCCGGCGGGGTACTCGCGCACGACGCCGCGCAAGCGCATCAGAGGTTGCGCTGGCGCTGCCGCGGTGGACATGGTGGTTACCGCCTGCATCAGAACATCCTTGCGCCACGCGGCATGCCGCTACTCTGGTTGGCGCTGGAGTCGCCGATCACCACCTGCTCGCCTTCTTGCAGACCTTCGAGCACTTCGGCTTGTACACGGTTGTTCAGGCCGATGCGCACCTGACGCTCTTCAATGGTCTGTTTGCCCGGCTCGCCCTTGGCCACGCGTACGGTATAGAGCTTGCCTGTTTTACCTGCCGCATTGCCAACGTTTGCGCTGCCCGACGGCTCTGCGCCAGATGTCGCCTGTGCAGGAGCTTGTGCCGAGGCGGCGGAGCTGCCTTTGCCACCACGTCCACCACCGCTGCGTGTGGTGCTCAAGGCGCCTGAAGGAATGGTGAGCACGTTTTTAGCCTGTTGCAAGACGACGGTGACTTGCGCCGTCATCTGGATGCGCAGGCGGTGATCAGGGTTGGGCACATCGAAAATCCCGTTGTAGTACACCGCCGTGCTGCTGGAGCTGTCGGTATTGGTGCCTTCATAACTGCTCATGTTGATGGGACCGGGTTCCACTCTGCTGAGCACCGCGTTGTGCCTGGTATCGGGATCGCCCAGAATGGTGAAATATGCCGGCATGCCGGGGGTGACATTGGGCACGTCGGCTTCGGAAATTTGCGCCTCGATGCGCATGTTATCCAGATTGGCCAGTTTGATGATGGTGGGCGCCGACTGCATGGCGCTGACCGTTTGCCCCTCTTTGGTCACGATGGACACCACCACCCCGTCTGACGGTGCGGTAATGCGGGTGTAGCCCATATTGGCCTTGGCCGTTTCCACCTGAATGGACTGCTGGGCAATTTGCGCATCCAGCGCCTTGATTTCGGCACGGGCGGCGTCCAGTGCCTGCTTGGCGTTTTGGAAATCGGCGCGGCTGGCGGCATCGCGCTCGTACATGTATTTCTGGCGCTCGAAATTCTGCTGCGCCAGCACCAGCGAAGATTGTTTTGCCGCCCGCTGCGCCCGGAAAGATGCCACCTGCTCTTGCGCTTCGCGCAGATTGTTGCGCTGGGTGGTGTCGTCGATATCGGCAATCAGCTGCCCCTGCTTGACGGCATCGCCCACCTGCACATGCAGCTTCTTGACCTGGCCGCTGACTTGCGAGCCCACATTGATCAACTGCGAGGCCTGAATGGCGCCGGTTGCCAGCACGGAATTTTCAATATCCCCGCGCTCGACCGTTGCGGTGATCAGCGGCGCGCTGGCAGGCTTGGCAAACCAGATTTTGTAGCCTCCCCACAGCAGAAGCAGCAAGAGCAGGATGGCTGCTGCGAGCCACCACGGATGGGCTTTGAGTTTTTTCCACATAGCGAAAGGGATGCGTTGTTATTGGAAATGAAGCGCTAGTGCACAGCCCGCAAGCCATGCCTTTTGAGCGCCTGTTGGGGCTGCAAACAGTATGCCCGCAGCCTGATCGGCATCTGTAACGAAAATTATGCCGTTTGTCATATGGACTGTGAGAGCGCGCAGAAAGAAAAAAGTTCCTCTGGCCGCCGTCAGTCAGGTGGGATCTAGCGCACGCACCGCACATGCTCCGCCTTTGCGCCATGTGCGCGGATTGCGTCCGCAACCAGGCGGCTGCACGCAAGACAGGGCCAGTATGCTGTTGCGATGAAAGGACGTAGGAAAAGAACGCGCCAATCAACCCGGCAGGGTTTCGGCGAAACTGGGGCGTTGCAGCAGCTTGTCGTGCAGCTCGGCCAGATTGGCATAGCGGCTGCGCCAGTCGATCTGCGGAAAGCGAAAATCCAGCCAACCCAAGGTGCAGCCCACGGCCACATCGGCCAGCGAGAACTGGATGCCGGTGCAAAACGGCTTGTCTTCGAGCTGGCGACTCATTTCGGCCAGGCCGGCCTGCACTTTGCCCAGCTGGCGATCCACCCAAGCCTGGCTGCGCTGCTGCGGCTCGCGGCCTTCCCAGTGCTGCTCCAGCCGCGCCAATACGCCCGCGTCCAGCACGCCATCGGCCAAGGCTTCCCAAATTTTGACGGCCAGCCGATCGCGCCCCGTGGTGGGTATCAGGCGGCATACGGGGCTCAAGGTGTCGAGGTATTCCACAATCACGCGCGAATCGTACAGCGCCATACCGGGTTTGGACAACAGCAAGCACGGCACCTTACCCAGCGGGTTGTGCTGCAGCAGCTCAGGCGCAGGCTCCCAGGGGTTTGCTGGCTCGAAAGTGTATTCGAGCTTTTTCTCGGCCAGCACAACGCGCACCTTGCGTACATAGGGACTGGTAGTGGAGCCGATCAGTTTCATGCCGTTGTGTGGAGAGTTGAAGATTCGGGCATTGTAGCGAGCAGTTGTTACCACCAAACCCAACGTGCGCCCAATGCCCCTGCGGCGTGATCGGTGATGGGCTTCAGCGGCTCTCAGATTTCGCCATAGCTGTGCTTTCCGCCCAGAAACATGTTCACGCCAATAAAAGCAAAGGTCACGACCACCAACCCGGCCAGCGCCCACCAGGCGGCCATGCGCCCGCGCAGACCTTTGACCAGGCGCAGGTGCAACCAGATGGCGTAGTTGAGCCACACGATCAGCGCCCAAACTTCTTTGGGGTCCCAGCTCCAGTAAGCGCCCCAGGCTTCGGCCGCCCACAGCGCGCCGGTGAAGGTGGCGATGGTGAAAAAGGCAAAGCCCACGGCAATGGTCTTGTACATCACATCGTCCAACACCGCCACAGCAGGCGTGCGCGGATTGAGGGGGCCCCGCAGGGCGATCAGCAGCGCAAACACGATGCCCAGCCCCAGCAACAGGCGGCTCAGACTTGCCAGTTTGGCGGTCTCCAGCCCCATGCCGTAGGCCAGCGCCAGCAGCAAGGCCGCCACTAACACCTGGCTGCCCACCAGCCCCAGCCACAATGCGCGCGCGCTGGCGGTTTTGAGCAAACTCACCAAGCCCGCCATGGCTGCCAGCGCAAACATGCCATAGCTCACGATATTGGCGGGCACGTGCAGCTTCATCCACCAGCTTTGCAAGGCGGGCACCAGCGGCTGAATCAGCTGCCCCTGGCGCGTGGCGCTGTACCAGAACAGAAAAATCACAGCCGCGCTCACTACCAGCAGCACAAAGGCGTTGAGGCCATAGGCGTTGCGGCGGCTTTCAAAATACAGACCAAAAAGCAGCGTCATCCAGATAAACAGCACAAACACTTCGTACAGATTGCTCAGCGGCATATGCCCCGCCTGTGGCGTGAGCAGATAGCTTTCGTACCAGCGCACACCGCTGCCGATCAGCGCCATGCCCACCGCTGCCCAGGCCAGCCATGTGCCCATGCGCTGGGCGACGTTGCCCTGCCCAGATGCCGCACCGCCCGCTTGCCCCGGTGCAGGCTTGGCGGCGGCCACGCGCGCACCCATCCCGAGCCAGTGGCACAGGGTGGCCATCAGCACCAGCACCCCCATCCAAAGCAGAGCCGATTGGCTGGAGAGCAGATATTTCAACCCGAACGATTGGCCCGCCCGCTGCACATCGCCCTGATACAGCGCCACCGCTGCGGCCACGCCCAACGCCGCCGCAGGCATGAGCCGCGCCAGCGGGCGCCAGAACCAGCCCAGCGCAATGCACGCGGGCACGGCGGCCAGCAGCAGGGCTTGCTCGTAGCCGTCCATGGCGGCGTGCAAGCGCCACCAAACCAACCCGCCCGCCAGCAATACCAGCGCGGCAAACAGGCTATCGAACGCGTTGCGGTGCCACCACGGCTGGCGCTGCGCCTGCACCGCAATGGTTTGCAACACCTGCCCGGCCGGAGCGGCGCCATCGGCAGGTGCGCCCGAACGCAACGGGCGCATGGCGTGTACGGGTGTGTGTTCAA
>JAGOGU010000150.1 GCA_017996515.1 Allobrachymonas sp. | reverse complement strand
CGACCGGCCGTGCGCCAATGGCGCAACCGCCGGGCAAAGACACCCGCGCCTTGCCGCAACGCGCCAGCAAAGGCCCCAGCGCCAGCACCGATGCACGCATGGTTTTGACCAGTTCATAAGGTGCTTCGGCCGCCAGCGGGTCGGCCGCCTCAAAGCTCATGCCGCCGCGCTCGCCATGCGTGTGCACGCGCACACCCATGTTTTCTAGCAATTTGCGCATGGTGGCTACGTCGCGCAGGCGCGGCACATTGCGCAAATGCACCGGTTCGCTCGTCAGCAAGGCTGCGCACATTTCGGGCAAGGCCGCATTTTTGGCACCCGAGATGGTGACGGTTCCGTTCAGGGGGCGGTTGCCCCGGATCAGTAATTTGTCCATATGGTGATTTTTAATGTATCAGGCTGGTTATTTCAGATTTCGGTGTACTGCTGCACCCATTCCTCGGGCGTCAATGTTTTCATCGACAAGGCATGCACTTCGTCGGTTTGCAGACGTTCCCCCAGCGCAGCATAGACCATCTGATGCCGCGCAATCAGGCGCTTGCCCACAAATGCGCTGGAGACGATGGTGGCAAACCAATGGCGGCCATCGCCCTGTACGTCCAGCCGCTCGCAAGGCACGGCCTCGGCAATGAGCTGGCGCACGGTTTCTGCTGTCATCGACACGTTGGATTCTCCTGGATGGTTTATGGCTTGCGCCTGGCCTGTTCCAAACAAGACTGGCCGTATTGGTTGGCATCGCTTTGCAGCTGAGCATGATCCTGCCCGGCCAGATAGCGCTTCAATTGCGTTTCGCTGTTGTTATCGGCCATGGCTGCCGCATAACACTGGCAAAAATCCAGCTTCTGCGCGGACGTCAGACCGGCATCGGTTGCGATACGCGGCAAGCATTCTTTCTCGAACATCTGTACAAACTTGATCTGAACCAGCGAGCGCCGCATGTTCACCGCCGCAGCACTGGCTGCGCCACTTCCTGCGATAGCCGCTGCACCTGTTGCATTCACTGCACTGGCCGTGCTGCTCGCGCCCGTTACCGCAGCGGCAGAAGCAGCAGAAGATGCATCGTTTCTGGGTGAGCAACCTGCTGCCAGCAGGCAAAAAACCAACCCCAGCACCGCCATGGCCCATGCGCTTGCACGGGCATGCATACGGGTAGCGGCTGGCAAGGTGTGTGAATCGTTCATATCCAGAATACAGGTGCTAGGAAGGGGCAGTTTGAGTAATAAAACCAGTTCTGACGCCCTACTGGCGCAGCTTGTAACCTGTTTTGAGCAGATGCAGCACCAACCCCGTCACGCCAACAAAGGCCGCACCGGCAACCCCCAAGCTCAGCCACGGCGAGCCGTCGCTGACGCCAAAAAAGCCGTAGCGCAAGCCGTCGATCATGTAAAAAAACGGATTCAGGTGGCTAACTTGCCGCCAAATGCCGGGCAGATTGTGCACCGAATAAAACACCCCAGCCAGAAAGGTCATGGGCATGATGATGAAGTTCTGGAACATGGCCATCTGGTCGAACTTGTCGGCCCACAAGCCGGCCAGCATGCCCAACGCCCCCATCATGGCTGCGCCCAGCACGGCAAAAGCGGCAATCCACAAAGGCGCAAACGCATGAGGGGGCACATACAACAGGGTGACGGCATACACGCCCAGCCCCACCAGCAAACCGCGAATGATGGATGCGCCCACATAGGCCACATACCAGTTCCAGTGCGACAGCGGTGTGAGCTGCAAAAACACCAGGCTGCCCATGATCTTGCTCTGCACCAGGCTGGAGGCGCTATTGGCAAAGGCGTTTTGCAGCACGCTCATCATGACCAAGCCCGGCACCAAAAAAGCGATGTAGCTGATACCGCCATAGCCCGGCATGGTTTGGCGGCTGAGCACATTGCCAAAAATCAGCAGATACAGCACCGCCGTGAGCACAGGCGCCGCCACGGTTTGAAAAGCCACACGCCAAAAACGCAGAACCTCTTTGTAAAAAAGCATTTTCCAGCCGCTGCCATCGGGCGGCAGTGGCTCCAGAGACCGGGCAGGCACAGCCACAGACTGCGGTGTAGCATCCATCGTGTGAGCGGGCGGTTGAGAAGAAACGGTGTGCTGCATATACGCCTTACGGTGCCGCAGGGGCAGCAGGCAAGCCCATCGGCGAGCTGCCGGGTTGCTTGTCTTGCATCAGTTGGATAAACACGTCTTCCAGATCCGCCTTGCGAATCTCCAGATCTTCTATCTGAATATCTGTCTGGCGCAAAACGGCCAGGCAGTGTTCGATTTCTTCCGGGCTGTGCGCAGGCCATTCCACGACTCTGCCCGTCACCCGCGCCCGCGCCGCCAACTCGGTCGGCAAGGCTTGATCGGTTTTGAAGTGCAAGACACTGGCCGCGGCATTGCTCAAAAGCGTGCTGGTTTTTTCCAGCGCCAGCAAGCGCCCGTGCTTGAGCATGGCGATGCGGTTGCACAGGGCTTCGGCCTCTTCCAGATAGTGCGTAGTCAGCAGCACCGTGTGCCCTTGCCGGTTCAAATCGGCCACAAAGCGCCACAGGGTTTGCCGCAACTCCACATCCACACCGGCCGTGGGCTCGTCCAGCACAATCACCGGCGGCTTGTGCACCAAGGCCAAGCCCACCAGCACACGCCGCTTCATGCCGCCCGAAAGCTGCCGCATATTGGCCGATGCCTTGTCTGCCAACCCCAAGCCCGCCAGCAGCTCATCAATCCAGGCGTCATTGTTGTAAATGCCGAAATAGCCCGACTGAAAGCGCAGCGCCTCGCGCACCGTAAAGAAGGGGTCAAACACCAGCTCTTGCGGCACGATGCCCAAATAGCGCCGCGCCTGGGCCGCATCGCTTTGCACATCAAGACCATGAACCTTGATCGTGCCCTCACTCGCGCGCACCAGCCCCGCCAGAATACTGATCAGCGTGGTTTTACCCGCGCCATTGGGGCCAAGCAGGCCGAAAAAATCGCCCTGCTCGATCTCGAAAGAAACATTGTCCAGCGCACGCAATTCCGCCCCATGACCACGGGGCGGATAGACCTTGCTGACAGACTGTATGGAAATGGCAGACATAAGAGGACAATTCTAACTTTTCTGGATCGCATACGGTTGCCAGACTATTTCACACCTTGCCACTGGATGCAAGGAATATCGTGCCGCAGCTTGTGGCACACTGCGCGTTTTTTTCCAGATTTGAACCACCACCGTATGGGTGACTGGGTAAAGCAGCTTATGACTTTTTCCATTGTTGAACAGATTGCCAGTGAAATTCGCGTGCAACCCCGTCAGGTGCAGACGGCCATCGACCTGCTGGACGGCGGCGCCACCGTGCCTTTCATCGCCCGTTACCGCAAAGAGGCCACCGACGGCCTGGACGATGCCCAGCTGCGCGAGCTGGAGGTGCGCCTGAGCTATCTGCGCGAGTTGCACGAGCGCCGCGCCGCCATCCTCAAAAGCATTGAAGAACAAGGCAAGCTCACGCCCGAGCTGCGCGCCGCCATCGAGGCTGCGCCGACCAAGCAAGAGCTGGAAGACCTGTATCTGCCTTACAAGCCCAAGCGCCGCACCAAGGGCCAGATTGCGCGCGAATTCGGCATCGAACCGCTGGCCGACCAGCTGTTTGCCGACCCCACGCTCGACCCGAACGAGGCCGCCAAGCCGTTTGTGAAGGCCGAAAAAGGCGAGGGCGGCGAAGACTTCACCACCGTGCCCGCCGTGCTGGACGGCGTGCGCGACATCCTCAGCGAGCGCTGGGCCGAAGACGCCGCGCTGGTGCAGTCCTTGCGCGAATGGCTGTGGCAAGAGGGCTTGCTGCAAAGCAAGCTGGCCGCCGGCAAGAACGAGCAAGACCCCGAGGTGGCCAAGTTCCGCGACTACCACGACTACGACGAGCCCATTGGCCGCGTGCCCAGCCACCGCGCGCTGGCGGTGTTTCGCGGGCGGCAGTTGGAGATTCTGGATGCCAAGCTGGTGGTGCCAGAGGCCCTGACTCCCTCCCCCGCTGGGGGAGGGCAGGGGTGGGGGCAAGCGGCGCCTGCCGCAGGCGCCGTGCCCCCATCCCAACCTTCCCCCAACGGGGGAAGGGGCCAGGCACCCAGCCTGGCCGAAGGCCGCATTGCCCAACATTTGGGCTGGAGCCACCAGG
>JAGOGU010000149.1 GCA_017996515.1 Allobrachymonas sp. | reverse complement strand
CATCCGGCAGGCCCAATTGCAGCACCGGCGGGTTCAGGCCATGGGCTTGCAGGCATTCCATCACGGCGCTGCCGGCGCCACCCATGATGCAGCCATCCTCCAGCGTTACCAACGCATCGTGCTGGCGCGCTATGTCCAGCAACAATGCTTCGTCCAGCGGCTTGGCCCAGCGCATGTTCACCACCGTGGCATCCAGCGCCTCGGCCGCCTGCAAGGCCGGGTACAGCAAACACCCAAACGCCAAGATGGCGACCTTGCGCGGGGCTGCCGACTGCGGCATGGAGGGCGGCGGGGTTACAGGTTGCGGCATTGCAGGCGCCTCGTGATTCGCCTGGATTTGGCTGCTGTAGCGGCGCACCTCGCCCTTGCCAAAAGGCAGGGGGTCCAGATCCGTACCGGGCTGTTTACCCACCCCTGCACCACGCGGATAGCGCACCGTAGCAGGCTGATTCTGGGCAAAAGCCGCGCTCAGCAGCTGGCGGCATTCCGCCTCATCTGCCGGGCAGGCAATCGCCATGTTCGGAATGCAGCGGGTAAAGGCAATGTCGTAATTGCCGGCGTGGGTGGCCCCGTCCGCCCCGACCAGCCCTGCCCTGTCCAGCGCAAAGACCACGGGCAGGTTCTGCAAGGCCACATCGTGCAGCATCTGGTCGTACGCCCGCTGCAAAAAAGTGGAGTAAATGGCGACCACGGGCTTGAGCCCCTCGCAGGCCAGCCCGGCGGCAAAGGTGACGGCGTGCTGCTCGGCAATGCCTACGTCGAAATAGCGGTCGGGAAAGCGCTTGTGAAATTCGACCATGCCCGAGCCTTCGCGCATGGCGGGCGTAATGCCCACCAGCCGAATGTTGCGTTCGGCCATATCGCACAACCATTGCCCAAACACCTGGGTAAAGGTGGTTTTGGGTGGCGTAGCCGCTGGCTGCAAACCCGCGGCCACATCGAATTTACCCGGCCCGTGGTAGGCGATGGGGTCGGCCTCTGCCTGCGCATAGCCCTTGCCTTTGCGGGTGACCACGTGCAGAAACTGCGGCCCTTTGAGGTTGCGCACGTTCTCCAGCGTGGTGACCAGCGTCTCCATATCGTGTCCATCGATCGGGCCAATGTAATTGAAGCCGAATTTTTCAAACAGCGTGGCAGGTAACACCATGCCTTTGGCTTGTTCTTCGAGCCGTTTGGCAAATTCCAGCAGGGGCGGCACCCCTTTGAGCACGCTTTTGCCCACATCGCGCGCCTTGGCATAGAACTGCCCGCTCATCAGGTGCGCCAGATAGCGGTTCAGCGCCCCCACGGGCGGGCTGATGCTCATGTCGTTGTCGTTGAGGATGACCAGCAGGCGCACGTCTTGCTCGACCCCCGCGTTGTTGAGCGCTTCAAACGCCATGCCTGCCGTCATGGCGCCATCGCCGATGACGGCAATGCTGTGCTGCTCTTTGCCTTGCTGGCGGGCCGCAATGGCCATGCCCAATGCTGCCGAGATGCTGGTGGATGAGTGCGCGGTGCCGAAGGTGTCGTACTCGCTTTCATCACGGCGCGGAAAGCCGCTCAACCCGCCCAATTGGCGCAAGGTGTGCATGCGATCACGGCGACCGGTGAGGATTTTGTGCGCATAGGTTTGGTGCCCCACATCCCAGATGATGCGGTCTTGCGGCGTGTTGAACACGTAGTGCAACGCCACGGTCAGCTCTACCGTGCCCAGGTTGGAGCTGAGATGGCCACCTGTTTGCGCCACGCTTTCCAGCATAAAGCTGCGCAACTCGTCGGCCAGCGGCTGCAACTGCGTGCGCGGCAACTGGCGCAGGTCATGGGGGCTGTGAATGCGATTTAGAAGTTGTGTCATGCGGGGCAAATCCTCAGTCCCGGCGTTGTTGTCAAAGTGTGAACCCAGGCTAATTTTGTATTTTATCGAGGGCTTGGCTGCCGTGCAGCATCAAGGTACGTTATCAATTCAATGCGTGCGCTGTATCACCTTGTCTGCCAAAGCACGCAAAAGGTGCATGCGCGGCTCGGGCAAACCGCTGGCCTGCAAGGCTTGCATGGCTTCTTCGTGCAGGTGGCGGGCATATTCCTGCGCCGCTGGCAAGCCCAGCAGCGAAACGTAGGTGGGCTTGTCGTTGATGGCATCTTTCCCCGCCGTTTTGCCTAGCGTGGCCGAATCGGCCACCACGTCGAGAATATCGTCCACCACCTGAAAAGCCAGCCCGATGGCCGCGCCATAGTTGGCCAAGGCGGTGCTTACGGCATCATCTGCCATGCCACAAGCCGCACCCATGCGCACACTGGCTTGCAGCAGCGCGCCGGTTTTAAGGCTGTGCATATGCTGCAGCTGCTCTCGATCCATCCGCTTGCCCACATGTGCCAAATCAATGGCCTGCCCGCCTGCCATGCCTTCGCCACCAGCCGCCCGCGCCAGCAGGCTGCACAACTGCGCCTGCATCACGGCGGGTATCTGTTGCGTATCGTCGGGCACGAGCAACTCGAAAGCCAATGCCTGCAAGGCGTCGCCCGCCAGCAAGGCAGCGGCCTCGCCAAACTGCACATGCACCGTGGGCTTGCCACGGCGCAGCACATCGTTGTCCATGCAGGGCATGTCGTCATGCACCAGCGAGTAGGCGTGAATCAACTCCACCGCACAGGCCGCACGCAACGCGGCCGGATAATGCCCGCCCACCGCCTCGTTGGCAGCCAGCACCAGCAACGGGCGCAGGCGCTTGCCGCCGTCCAGCACGGCATAGCGCATGGCCTGCGCCAGTTGCTCTGGCGCCCGCACACCCACCCAGTCAGACAGGGCCTGCTCAACCGCCGCCAGTTGCTGCGCATTCCAGGCGGCAAAGGCTTCCTCACTCGAAATTTGCGGCTTGTTGGTACTTGGCGCGGTCATGTTCATGCCTCTCCCTCATCCCAGGGTTTGGTCACCAAAGCGCCTTGCGGGCTGGTTTCAAGCAGTTTGATTTGCTCTTCGACCGCCGACAGTTTTTCTTTGCACAGCGCCAGCAACGCCGCCCCACGCTGGTAGCCCGCCAACAACTCGTCCAGAGGCACTTGGCCGGATTCCATTTTCTGCACCAGGCTTTCCAGCTCCGACAGGGCTGCTTCGTAGGTTGCCGGCAATTTGCCGCCAGGCACGGCTTTGTTGGATTTGGTCGTGGTCATGCGAGCCTCTTGGGCGAAGGTTCTGCCAATATGTGCTGCACATATTTTGGCGATGCGCGCATTGTACGGGCGCAGCATGGGTACCGCGCAGGGCGTCGCCCCCATTCATCCACCAGGCGATTGCAACCAGATCGCGGCAGCCATGCGGCCGGTGCGCCCATCACGCCGATACGAAAAAAACCGCTGCGGCTGGCTAAAGGTGCACCACTCCAAACTGCTGTTGTTGCCATAAACCGCCTGCACCCCCATGGCAGCCAAACGCAAACGCGCCAAGCCCGCCAAATCGGCCAGCCATTTGCCACATTTACCAGCGGCGGGCTGTGCCACAAAACATGCCGCTGCCGCGGGCTGGGTCTGCACGAAAGCAGCGTGCACTTCATCCCCCACTTCAAAAGCACGCGGGCCAATGCACGGCCCCAGCCAAGCCATCCAGCCATCGTCATCGGCTGCCGGGCACAAGGCTTGCAGTTTTTGCAGCAACCGTTCCAGCACGCCCTGCCCCTGCTGCCCAGCCAGGCTGCGCCAGCCTGCATGCGCAGCACCCACAATTCGCTGTCGGGCGTGGCACATCAGCACAGGCAAACAATCGGCCACCTGAATGGTGCAGGCCACACCAGGTATGCCGGTGCACGCTGCATCTGCCACCACAAGGCTGGATGCCTGAGTAGATGCATCGTCCAGCTCTGCCACCTCCACGCCATGCACTTGCTGCAAAAACACGCTACGCACACCTGCAAGCTGTTGCCAGATTTGCCGATTGCGCGCCACGGATGCGGGATCGTCTTCTACATGGTCGCCCAGATTCATGCTGTTGTACGGCGCAAGCGATACGCCACCCGTGCGGCTACTGGCCACGGCACGAACCCATGCCGGAGCAGGCCACTGCGGCACCAGCCAGTCTGCCGGCAAAGCGGCCAATGCCGAATCACCTGCCGCCGTATTGTTCCAAGGAGCGATTACCATACGCACACCATTCGTCTTGCCAATCAAACACTCTGACATTGTGCCAAGATCAGCCTGCGCAAAAAACAA
>JAGOGU010000148.1 GCA_017996515.1 Allobrachymonas sp. | reverse complement strand
TTCTGCAATGCAGAATGCACCCTTTTGATCACATTGAATGCTTGCCTCGCTTTCGGAGTTTGATGAGGCAACATATTCACTTAATGCCTTTAGTATTTTTTCACTTTCTGGATCTTTATTTAAAACCAGGGTTTCTATATATAATTTTCTGTATCTCGGATCATCTACGCTTCCAACTTTGGAAAAAGAATATCTATTCATAAATCCAAGTATTGAATTGTTGATCAAAAATGGTTTTCTGAAATAATAATATTTTTCATCGCTTATTTGCTCTATGCCATTTTTTGCCGAATAACGAAACCAATCCCACCCCGAGCTGTCTTTGGTGGTCAAATTTCTGGAGATGAAGTAGATATCTCCATTTTTCAGAATGTATGGATATGAGATATGTTCATTTAATTCAAATATTTTTTCTGAATTTTTGGTGGAAAAGAAACCTTTCCAGAGTACATGCTTGCCGTTTTGTGATCCCGTATAAAAAAACTCATCTTCAGAATCTCCAAAAGTAAAATCTCCATCAAAAATAGCTTCTGGGTTGGGGTTGAATGGAGCCAGATTCAAGTCTTCCTTGGCTAGATAGAGTGACCATGTATGTGTTTTGCTTTTGTCTATGCTGCTCAGGGCAATGCGCGAACCGTCGTAGTTGCTGGTGATGTGAAAGACTATATTCTTGCCAATTTGTCTTTTGGGGGGCATTCTGCTGATAACAAGCGTTGCTATCGCCGCGACAATGATGCCTGCTATCAAAAAAAATTTTTTCATCGCACCTCTCCTGCTCTGAATTGAAGACACAGTGACGCACTAGGCGCATCCACCTCTGTTGGTTCGAAAACCAAACGACTTTTGCAAGAAAAAACAGCCCGTCGCATCTGCTGCATTCATCACTGAATGCTTGATGCCCACATCACCAGAGCACATGTTTTTTCAGAATCGTATCAACTCTTTTCAGAGAGTCAATAGGTACAAAAATTTTGTCCAGCTACCCCACGCGGCTACAACACCTGTGCAGGAGTGGTGCGGGTAATCTCCCCGCTGCCTGATCGCTACGGCCCAGCATGGCCTGCCCTTGCCCCGCAAGCTGAATAGACAAAAGGCGGCTAAAAGCACAAGTTCTTGGAGCGCCTATACCCCATCGAAACCAGCGGTTGACAGCCCAGCTTCAGCGTGCCGCAGTATCATCCAGCAGACAGCGCCAGCCCGGTTTGAATCGGTTGGCCTCAACCTGCATGACCATGAGCCCAGCGCCTGCAACCCCTTCTTCTGCATACGACGAGCCCGCGCAACGCACGGCGGCGTGGGCCTTGGTGTGGGTGTATGCCAGCCTGATTGTGTATGCCTCGCTCTACCCTTTCGCGCCGTGGAGCAGCAATGGCTTGCCGTGGTGGGGCTTTGTGTCGTACCCGTTGCCACGGTATTGGACGCGCTTTGACATCGTTGCCAATCTGTTGGGCTATGTGCCCATGGGTTTTTTGGTTGCGCTGGTTGCGCTGCGCAGCCCAAGGCGAATTTGGGCGCGGCTGGGCGTGCTGCTGGGGCTGCTGTGGTGTGTGCTGCTGTCTTTCAGCGTAGAGACTTTGCAGAATTGGCTGCCGCAGCGGGTGCCGTCGAATGTGGATTGGCTGCTCAACAGCGCGGGCGGCTTGCTGGGTGCCGTGCTGGCCTGGTGCATGGGCAAGCTGGGCGCGCTGGATGCCTGGGCGCGGCTGCGGCAGCACTGGCTGGCGCCCGATGCGCATGGCGGCCTGGTGCTGGTGCTGTTGTGGCCTTGGGCTTTGCTTTATCCGCAGTCGGTGCCGTTTGGCTTGGGGCAGGTGCAAGAAAGGCTTGAAAATTGGCTGGGCCAGTGGCTGGCCGACACGCCTTTTGTGGAATGGCTGCCGGTGCGCACCATCGAGTTTCAGCCCATGCTGCACTGGCAAATTGCGCTGGCGGTGGGGCTGGGCCTGGCGCTGCCTTGCTTGCTGGCATTTACCGTGGTGCCGGCTTGGCGCAAGCGCCTGGTGGTTGCGACCGTATTGTTGGGCGCGGGCATCGTGGCTTGTGCGCTGGGCAATGCATTGAGCATGGGGCCAGCCTATGCCTGGGATTGGCTGTTGTGGCAGCCGGTGCGGCAGGGTTTGCTGGGCGGTGCGGCGCTGGCGCTGCTGGCCGTGCCCTTGCCCCGCGGGTTGTGCCGCTTTTTGGTGCTGGCGGCACTGCTGGTGCAGCTGTATCTGGTTAATGGCGCAGCGGTTTCGGCCTATTTCGATCTGGAGCTGGAAGACTGGATGCCCGGGCGCTTCATCCGTTTTTATGGGCTGACGCAGTGGCTCGCCTGGCTCTGGCCTTATGCGACTTTTCTGTATCTGCTGGCCGCATTCGGAGATGCGCTGCGGCGGGCATGGTCTGGACGCAAGCGGCGGCGAGTGGCGTAACGCAAGTGCGGGTGGTGGTGTGCAACGTACGGGCAAGCTGCCTACAATGGTTGCTCCACATATATCGCGATATGGCCCAATTAATATGGTGCCCCAATGGGCGCGCGCACGATTGATTCGCATGGCGTGCCCTTGCATCCATGTCTTTGTTTGATAGGTTCTTGTATGGCCCCAACAACCCCCAGCCCCAACACAGCCAACAATTCTCAGGCGCTCTATTTTGCGCGGCATATCTTTTTCTGCTGCAACCAGCGCGAGTCGGGTAAAGACAGTTGCGGCAATCATGGGGCAGAAGCGGCGGCCGACCATTGCAAGCAAAAGCTCAAGGAATTGGGGTTGCACGGCGCGGGGAAGGTGCGTGTGAGCCGCGCAGGCTGTTTGGGGCGCTGCCAGGCCGCGCCTGTGGCCGTGGTGTATCCCGAGGGGGTGTGGTACCGCTATGCGGATATGGCCGATATCGACGAAATCATCTCCAGCCATTTGCAAGGCGGCCACGTTGTGGCGCGCTTGCAGCTGCCGTTGCAGCAGACTTGATAGCGCGCGGTCAGACACGTCCTGTCACGTGTTGCCGCTCAAGGCCGCCATTTTTTTCATGGACAATTCAAGCTGTAGTGGCCGGTAATGGCCTGTGCCTGAACACGGGGCTGGCAACAGCTGCAACCAACCGCATCCGACGCATCATCATGCCGCATGCGGGCAGCTACATTGCGCCTGCCGCCAGCACATGAGCGGACACACGGTTGTGTTTTTTCAAACGGAATGTTTCAACGGATTTCTGCATGAGTTTTTCTCGCCTTTCCCGCTTTTCTTTCTTCCGCTCGCGCCAACTGGCCGCGGCTTGCGCGCTATGCATCACGCTGGCATCTGCCCTGCCCGCGCCGGTTGGGGCGCAGCCAACCAGCGCCAGCCAGCCTGCAGCGGCGGCATCTGCGTCCGCAACAGCAGCACCCGCCACATCGGCTACCGCGCCTGCGCAGGCGGGCTTTCCTGCGCCGCCCGCCGTGGCCGCCCGCAGCTTTTTGCTGATCGACATCAGCGCCAACAACCAGATTCTGGCGGCCAAGGATATCGATGCCGTCATGGAGCCCGCATCGCTCACCAAGCTGATGACGGCTTACGTGGTGTTTGATGCGCTCAAAAGCGGCAAGATCAGCCTGGAGCAAACTTTTGGCGTGAGTGAACGTGCCTGGAAAATGCCCGGCTCGCGCATGTTCATTCGCCCCAATACCCAGGTGCCGGTGGAAGATCTGCTCAAAGGCATGATCGTGCAATCGGGCAACGACGCCAGTGTTGCCCTGGCCGAAGGGCTATTGGGCAGCCAGGAAGCCTTTGTGGAGCAAATGAACGCCACCGCCAAAAAACTGGGCATGCACAACACCGGCTACCGCAACCCCGAAGGGCTGACGACTGAAGGCCACACCACCACGGCGCGCGACATGGCGCTGCTGTCTACCCGCCTGCTGGCAGATTTTCCGCAATACACCGGCTACTACGCCATCAAAAGCTACCACTACCCCGGCACGCCCGAAACCAACGGCAACAATCGCAATCTGCTGCTGTTTCGCGACCCCAGCGTGGATGGCCTGAAAACCGGCCACACGGCCGCCGCCGGCTACAACCTGATTGCCACGGCCAACCGCCCCTCGCCCGCATCGCCACAGGGCCGCCGCCTGCTGGTCATTGTCATGGGCGCTGCCAGCGAAGCCGCCCGCGCAGAAGAGGCGCTGAAGCTGCTCAACTGGGGCTATGGCGCGTTCGAGAATGTGCAACTGCTGC
>JAGOGU010000147.1 GCA_017996515.1 Allobrachymonas sp. | reverse complement strand
GAGCCTCGCGTCGTGCTGGTTACCAACCCCCGCAATCTGGGTTTTGGTAAAGGCATGAACGCCGCGCTGGCCGCCCTGGGGCGCTATGGCTACGCCGGGCCGGTGCTGCTGGTCAACAACGATGCCCGGGTGCAACCGGGGATGCGTCTCGCGTTAGAGGCACGATTGACGCACACCAACACCCCCATGCTGATTGCACCGCGCCTGATGCAGGATGGCCAAGAACAAGGCTGGCTGTACTACCAACCATGGCTAGCGTTGGTCACCAAGCGCCCCGTTTGGGGCAGCTTTGCGTACCTGAGTGGCTGTTGCCTGTTGGTGCAGCGGCCCGACAACACCCAGCCTTTGTTTGACGAAACCTTCTTCATGTACGGCGAAGACGTGGAACTGTCTTGGCGCATGCGCCGCCAAGGCGGGCAATTGGTACTGCTTGACCGCAGTTATCTGCAGCATGACGGATTGGGCAGCAGCGGCCATGCCAGTGCTGCCTATGAGCGGTATCTGGTGCAGTCCCACTGGCTGCTGGCGGGAAAACTGGCGTCCAATGCCTTTTCTGCAACGTTAATGCGGGCGCTGCGTATTCCATCCCTGCTGGCACGTGCTTGCCTGCGGTCGTGGAGGTATCGGTCATGGGTGCCATTGCGGGCGTTTATTGATTTGCTTCGTTAATGGCCGAATTGGACGTCTCAAGGATTGGACGGCGACTTTGCAGATAATCCCTTCACAAACCAGGATGCCCGGCGATAGCCGCGCGTGAAATATCGGGGAGCCATCATCATCCATTCGGATGCGAGCAGGTTATGTCCCAGCCAAGGATAGGAACGGAAAATTGCTTGCATGGGGAGCGCAGTTGGATCGAGGTCATGCGCATGCTTAATAGTTTTGCTTAAAAAAAATGGATTAGATGGAAACGCGGAGTGCGCATGGGTCAAGAGCGCTGTTGCAGCTGCATGCGTTCTTTCTGGGGTGGCTCGACCAGTTGCTGCCAGCCGATGATGCAACTGCAAAATTGCCGCCACCAATGGCTTTGAGTTTTTTCCTGAACGTCTAATACGAGAAAGTCGAGCGTTGTTATGCTGGACATAGGCACCTACTGGGATAGCTGTTTGGCACCAGTCCAGCTCCCCTGTTTCGGCCAAGCCAAGCATCCATAGATAGTCGTCATATAAAACAACATCTTCGCGCCATTTCATATGTTGGATAACGGATTTTTTAAATATGGAGCCCTGTGTCAGGCTGATGCCGCAAGAAAGCAAGGCGGCCTTTGGATAATCACTAGAATTAGGTATTTCAAAAACCCTCCCCTCAATTCCATCTGACGAAATACTTTGAAGCGGCGCAGAACAAACATCCGCATGATGAGATTCAATAAAGATCAGCTGCTCTGCAGCAGATGGATACAAGTAGTCATCATCATCCAAAAACCTAATATATTTCCCGCGCGCTTTATTAAGGCCGTAATTTCTGGCCGCACAAGCATTGCCAAGTGCCATTGGGTGAAAATTAACTCTGGCATCGCCTCTAAATATCTTTGCAACCGATTTCCATGAATCATCGGGGCCGTTAGGTATTACTAAGACCTCGACTTCATCGCTGGGTGCGGCAGCCAAGGCACTGGCAATAGCACGCTTAAGAAAGATCGGGCGCCGGAATGTTGGAATAACGACGGAAAGAAGTGGCGTCATGCTGGCTAATCCATGTGCGTCGAAATTGACAATATATCTGTAAATTCATGATCAGTCGGATATCGAATGGCAAGTTCGTCCAAGCTAATTTCTGACGCCTTCACTCCATGCTTCAAATCAAAAATCCGCCGCCCCGCCAGCGCCTCCCGAAACCAATTCATTCCACCCGAGTTTTCAAGGTAGCCAGTGTTGTATTCACAGACAACAGGGATGCCTGCAGCCAACAGGTTTGGCGCACCGCGCAGTGCATGGCCTTCATAACCCTCAATATCCATCCACAGCAGCGCGCCATCGCGCGGGCATTCCACGTCGTCGAGGCGGGAGGAGGGGATAGGCAGGCCTGTGCGCCCAATCGAATGGTTGCCGCTATTGGTCAAAGATTCCGTGAGGAATAGCGACGCACCGGACTCTGCTCCCACCGCCTGTGCCAGCACGCGCACACGCTCCGACAAGCCGTTCAGTGCCAGGTTGGCGCGCAACAGTCGAAGATTGGTCGGGTGCGGCTCGATGGCAGTGGCCGATTGCATCAGTCCGCGTGCCAGTGCCGGAATAACGATAGTGCCGATATTGGCGCCGACATCGATCAAGTGCTGGGGACGGGGCAGGCCCTCTCGCTCAATGATCGCCAAGGCCGTTTGCAGTTTGGCAAAGTCAAACTCGCCGTGCAAAAATAACTCGCGGCCTATTACCTTGTCTGCTGTCGCAATAATGAAATGCTCGGGGTTCCCGGCTACCAAATACGGCACTGGCATAGCGTCATATGCGGCTCGGCGTAACAGCCCTGGCCCAGTCTTCAACAGCGAAAATAAAAACCGGCTGGCAGCTAGCAAAGGGCGACGCAGCATCTGGGAATTGCGTATGGAATCAGGCAGAGGCATGCAATAAGGCTTTCATCAAACGGAATGTTGGTGCGTACGCAGAGCGCCGTGGACTAAAAAAGAAATCATCGCGATTTCTGCGATGTAACTAGCCCACACAGCTCCCGCTAGACCATATACAGGAGTCAACACTGCCACGCTCACCACGCTAACCACCCCGCCGATGGCGTAGGCCCAACCAATCTGCTGCATGCGCCCATGATGGATGGCGTGGTAATTGAGCAGCGCCCGCATCACCTGCAGCATAGGCGACCAGGCCAGCAGGCGCAGCACTGCCACCGCATCTGCAAAATCAGCACCAAACACTACGGGCAGCAGCGGGGCCACCAGCCATAAAGCTACACCCAAAGCCAGCGCCAGCACCAGCAGCGCTGCACCAGTGCGGCGCAACTGCCGCGCCGGGTTGGCCTGGGCATACAAGCGCGGCCACAACGCTTCTTGCAATGCCAAAACAGGCAGGCTGGCCATCTCCACCACCCGTTGGGCCACGTTGTAGGTGCCTGCCAGGCCAAACCCCGCTTGTGCCAGCATGGGCTTGTTGAACTCACCTTGCAATTTGGTGGCAAAAACGGCCAAGCTGAATGGCAGCCCGCTGCGCGCCGTCATGGGCTCCGGCAGCACCGCATCAGGCGCTTTGGCCGCCGCGCGCAAAGGCAGCCATAACAGCGCGGCATAGATCAGCCCGCTGGCCGCGTAAGTCCACAGCACGGCGGTGACTCCTGCATCCCGCGTGCCTGACCACAACAGGCCCAGTGCCACCAGCCGAGCGCCCGGCAAGCCCGCGTTGACGGCGCCAAAGGCATGGGTGCGCTGCTGCGCCTGCACGTGGCGGGCGCACAGCTCGGTCAACGAGGTTGCGGATAGTTCGGCTGCAGCTACCACCAACAGAGCAAGCAACGCTATACGCTCAGGCAGCAACCACAGGGCCACCACCACGGACGCAGCCACGCACGGCAGGAGCGTGCGGAGCCACCAACGCAGCGCACGCGCCAGATAGTTGCCAGCGTGCGCTGGGTCGCGGGCCGCATTGCGCAGCAGCATGTGTGATAACCCCAAACCTACAAAAGGGGTGAAAAACGAGGATGCAGCCACCACTGCCACAAACTGCCCATAAGGTTGTGCGCCCAGTTGCCGCGCCAGCCACACCACCGTGGCGGCCTGCATGGCAGCCCGCAGCAGCATCCAGCCCAGCAAAACCAGGCCGCTACGGGCCAGGCCGCCGGGGCGCCAGCGGATGGAAAGCCTGCTCATAAGCAGCGCGGATCAAGCCAACATGTAATCAGCAAAGGTTACAGCATTATTCAGTGCCACGGTACATCAGCGCCGTAATCTGCTCTGAAATCAGCCCCATCATGAAGGTAATCACGCTGCCGGTATACAGCAAGGCGCTCATATTGGTGAACTTGTGCATGGTGATAAATGTCCAACCATACCAGCCGCTCGCCAGTAAAAACATCACCAAGGCCACAGGGGCAAAAATCTTCATTGGTGAAAACAGCGTACCAATCTTGAAAATGATGAGTAAAAATCGCGCACCATCGCGCAGCAGGCGGATGTGGCTTTTACCAATGCGCTTGGCAGCGTGAATGGGGATATAAGCCACCGAATACCCGGCGCGGAAAAACGCCATGGTGCTGGTGGTGGGATAAGAAAAGCCATTGGGCAAGAGGTAGAGAAACTCAC
>JAGOGU010000146.1 GCA_017996515.1 Allobrachymonas sp. | reverse complement strand
GAAGTGACCAGATAGTGCGATCCTATAGCGCGTGAGAAGCCGATGTCGAGTAGGTCATCCCAAGGGATGGCGTGCTCGCCAGCAAGCGGGCTATGGTAGTAGAGGTAATTGTTGTCGTAGGCAATATGGACAAAAAATACCTGATACAGCCAAAACAGCGCGAACAGCACAAAGCCGCCGGCCACCAAGGCAGCCACCAGATGTTGGCGAGGGTGGGCGTGCCAAGCGGCATAGACCACAAAAGCTGTGCATGCCGTATAGCCTAACGTGGTAAATCGCAAGGCGCGCGAATAATCGAGGATGCGGCGTTGACCTTGACGGCGTGCAGGGCGTTGGCCATGGCGTAGCAACCCAACAACCAAGGCGCCACAGAGAGCAAAGCCAATGGCATAAAAGGTAATTTCCAGTAGTCGCGCTTGCGTCATCAATAGCATTCCCAGTTATACAGCACTCTCGAGAAATCGCGGCGGCGCAGATCATCAGGGTGGATGTAGAAATGGCAAACACCCAAATCGCCCCACATCATGCCATTGGCTTCGTCGCTATCCAGCTGCAACAGCAAGACATAATCGCGGTAGGGGCTGTTTTCCACGATGCGCAGGTCTTCTTGGACGTGGTGGGCATAGCCGCCGAGACGATGGCCTTCGTGAGGGATGGCATCGAAATAGGCTTCGGTAAAGTCATCGTCCAAAACGTCAAACCAGTTGCCGGCATCCACATCGGGTACGCCTGCGCCGCTCAGGTGCAGCGCGGCATCGTCCAGCGGCACCAGTTGCTCGCCGGCTGTGAAGTGCATGGCACACGGGTATTGGAACGGCAGATGCAACGCGGGCTTTTTGAACAGGCCGAGCAGTTTTTGTGTCCAGGTCATGGCGGCGGGTGGTGTCGGCAACGGCGGCAGGAAGGCGAAATCCTGTTGCACGGCGGCGGGGTCGGTGTGGACTTCCGGGTAATACAGCACGCGAAAATAGTCTTGCCGGTCGGGATGGTGGTAATCCAGTCCCCACAGGTGAACCAGCGTGGCGTAGGGGGAGATAAAGAATTGCAGCATGCCCCGGTGGGGAAAGTCGGGCAGCGGTGGCACTTCGGCGCAGTTGATTTGCGCCAGCAGATACAGCGGGCGGCCCTGCGAATCATGCGGATAGTCAGCCTCATGGGGCAGATAGGGCAGGCCGCCGAGTTTGCTTTGCCACGGGGTGAGTGTGTCGGTGAGCGTTTCACACGGCCTCAAAGTAATGGCTGCGCAAGGCCTAGCCGAAGCCAGCAGGCTGTCGCGGTAAGGCGCAAAGACCGGATGGTCGGGCAAGATGTGTTGCATGGCAGCATTCCTGGGGGTGGATGTGGTGGGGGTGGCCGGCGAAGCAAACAGCAGGCGTAATTTGTTCAAGCCAAACAGCAACAGGGCAGGAATGATGAACCAGCCCAAGGGGCCGCTGCTGTATTCCGGCAGGCGTTCGATCAACATGTTGTAGAACACCCAGATCGCCAACACGAGACCAATGCCAACGGCCAGCAGCCCAAATAGCAGCTGCGGTACCCGTAGCAACCAGTACACGATGTTCTGACCGGCAGTGTGCACGCCACGGCGGTGAATTTCGGCGGTGTAGTCGAAACTGTAGAGAATGGTCAGTATCAGCCCAACGAACAAGCCGATGCCGAACCAGCCGCTGAAGCGCATCAACCAGGGGCTGATCAGCAGCAGGATGAGGGAAAACAGCAGTTTGCGGCCGGTCATGGCGTTTTTGTTGGTTTTAGCGGGTTGATGTGGCGAACCGTTGAATGGTCAAAATCATGAACAGATACAAGCAGTTGGTGGTATTTAAGTGCTTGCATGTTATTCGAACAACAGAACAGCAGATTGACGGCCTGCTTGCACACGGATAATCTGCTGTTTGCCAAGCGGCCCTCAAGTTGGATCGCGCTGTTTTTACATCGTATTTTCTGGAAAATATCACTAATGAAGGCACCTACTTCTGCTGCTGATACACAAACGCCTATTTCCCGCAACCGCTTGCTGGCGCTTTCGGGCTTGGGCTGGATGTTTGATGCCATGGACGTGGGGCTGCTGTCATTCATTCTGGCGGCGCTCCAGGCGGACTGGGCGCTATCGGCAACGCAAATGGGTTGGTTGGGCGCGGTCAATTCGATTGGCATGGCGGTGGGCGCCATGGTGTTTGGGATGATGGCCGACCGCGTGGGGCGCAAGCAGGTGTTTGTGCTGACCCTGCTGCTGTTTGCCGCTGCAAGCGGGCTCTCGGCCTTTGCCGGTTCGTTGGCCGTGTTGCTGCTGCTGCGTTTTTTCATCGGCATGGGGCTTGGCGGCGAACTGCCTGTGGCGGCAACTTATGTGTCTGAGCGGGTGGCGGCGCACGAGCGCGGGCGCATTGTGGTGCTGCTGGAGAGCTTTTGGGCTGCGGGCTGGCTATTGGCTGCGCTGATTGCCTATTTTGTGATGCCGCGCTTTGCGCCCCATATGGGCTGGCGCGTGGCGCTGCTGCTGGGCGCGCTGCCCGCGATTTACGCGCTGTATCTGCGCCGCAAATTGCCGGATGATGCGCCTGCGGCTCAGCCACTTGCAACTGCGCCGCCGCTGCCGTGGACGGCGCGCTTGGCCCGTCTGTGGTCTGTCGAACACCGCCGCGCAACGCTGATGCTGTGGGTATTGTGGTTTGCCGTGGTGTTTTCGTATTACGGCATGTTCTTGTGGTTGCCCAGCGTGATGGTGGGCAAGGGTTTTGCGCTCATCAAGAGCTTTGAATACGTGCTGTGGATGACCTTGGCGCAACTGCCGGGCTACTTTACCGCTGCCTGGTTGATTGAGCGCATGGGGCGTAAATTCGTGCTGGTGGCGTATCTGCTGGGCACGGCGGCAAGCGCCTGGGCATTTGGCAATGCCAGCGGCCAGACGGCGCTGCTGGTATCGGGCGCGTTGCTGTCCTTCTTCAATCTGGGCGCATGGGGCGCGTTGTACGCCTACTCGCCCGAGAACTATCCCGCTGCCATTCGCGCCAGCGGCGTAGGCACGGCCGCAGCGGTAGGGCGCGTTGGCGGGGTGCTGGGGCCTATGGCTATTCCTTTTCTGAATGCACAAGGCTGGGCTGCGGGCAATATCTTTGCGCTGTTTGCGGGCGCAATTGCCATAGGCGCGCTGGCGGTTGCCCTGTTGGGGCGCGAAACGCGGGGGCAGGCGGCATAAATGGCATGGCATGCTCTGCCTAGTCGGTGCCTCAACGCACTCTCCGTCCCGCTGGCGGGAAGGGGTTAGGGAAAGGGTGCTGTATCTGTTCAAGCAACAAGCCTTTCACATTCCTGCCCTGACCCTTGCCCGCAAGCGAGGAAAGTAAATAGGTCGGGGGCATGCTTCCGTTACGTGCTGCCTTGCCCCTTCTAAATGGCAGGCCTTGCTGTTGTCGCTAACCAGTAAGAGCCGCGCGAATTGCCCCGTGCCTATTTTTGCGCGGTATGTCAACTGGCTGCTGCCAACAGCTGCTGCGTATAAGGGTGTTGGGGCTGTTGCAACACTTGGGCGGTTGGGCCGTATTCCACCATTTCGCCTCGGTATAGCACGCAAAGCTGATCGCACAGGTGTTCTACCACAGCCAAGTCGTGGCTGATAAGGATGAGGCTGATGCCTTGCTGTTGCAGGCCTTGCAGCAGTTTCAGTACTTGCGCTTGCACGGAAGCATCCAGGGCGCTGACGGGTTCGTCTGCCACCACCAGCTGCGGCCGGCTGATGAGCGCCCGGGCAATGGCGATGCGCTGGCGTTGTCCGCCCGAAAATTCATGCGGGTACAAGTCCAGGGCGTTGGCAGGCAAGCCGACGGCTTGCAGAGCCTCGGCTGCTCGTTGCTGGAGGGCGGCAGCGTCAAGGCCGGATTGGTGCAGCGGTTCGGTCACGATGCGACTAATGCGCTGGCGCGGGTCGAGTGAGCCGTATGGGTCTTGAAACACCATCTGGAATGCTGGCCGCAAGGCGCGCAGTTGCGGGGCGGGCAGGGTATGCAGGTTGTGCCCTTGAAACCAGATGCTGCCTTGGCTGGGCGTATCGAGTGCCATGATGAGCCGCGCCAGTGTAGTTTTGCCGCTGCCAGATTCGCCCACAATGCCCAGGCTTTGGCCTGCTTGCAGGCTGAAACGTATGCCTTTCAGTGCGTGGATGTTTTGCGTAGAGCTCAGTAGCCCGCCGCCGCGTTTGCGGTAGGTGTGGTGCACATCGCGCACCTCCAGCAAGGGGGAAGCAGTTGCTGG